>NZ_VTFZ01000010.1:0-126487 GCF_009676995.1 Enorma shizhengliae | reverse complement strand
CTCGGCGAACATCGCCGCCGCCCGCTCCTTGGTGGCGCGGTCGTATCTCAGCCGCAGGTCGATCGCCATGCATGCCTCCCGTCTCCCGGATCAAGGTTTCCTTGTCCAAGAAACGGGGTGCGGTTCACCCCGTTCGCCGCAGGGGCATACTCGGCCAAAAGCCGTGCTCCTGGCATTGCTCCGCCACGCTTCTGAAGGAGAGGTTGCTTGTAGGGAATGCCGGGACCGCCGCTTTTTGTCCGCATGGGCGTGTAGGATATGATGCGAAGACGTTGAACGGAGGATCATGTCCATCCAAATCGAACGCATTCCCTTGTCGGTGCAGCTCGGCGTGGAAGAGCTGAGGGCGCTTGAGGGGTTATTGGAGAGCTCTGGCCGCGTGACGCTTATCGTGCCCGATTTCGGCGTGCGCGACGCGTGTCGCCGCGCGCTTGCCGATGCCGGTTGCGGCGTTGGCATCGACGTCACGACTCCCGACGGATGGATTCAGTCGCTGTGGGAGCTCATGGGCGACGGCAGGCGCATCGTATCGGGCGCGCAGCGCCGTTTGCTCGCGACCCGTTCCCTTCTATGCGACCGCGAAGAAGGGAGCATGCGGGGCGAGGGGGCCGCTTCCGCGGGGAGCGCGTGTGGCGAGGGGACGGCCTCCGCGGGGGGTGCGCAGAGCGAGGTCCCAGCTTCTGCGGAGCAGGCGGCGGAGGGCTTCTGCACCCCCGGCATGATTAAGATGATCGCCCGCGCGGCGCGCCTCTACCTTCCTTACATCGAACGTCGCGCCGATCGTGCGACCTGCTCGGCTTCCGAGCGGCGTATCGTTCGCGCCCTTGAGCGCTACGCTCGTTCTCTGCAAGATTTGGGGCTTATCGAGGGCTCTTCGGCTGCGGCCGTGCTTTCCGAGGGACTTGCGGGGCGCTTGCCGGCCTGTGCGGGAGCCGTCGTGCTGCGCGGCGTCCACGAACTCCCGGAATATCTGCTTGAGCTCATCGGTGCCGTCGCTTCGGGCGGAACGGTGCGCATAGTGCTCGAGCTCGAGGCGGCAGCCGAGGCCGAGGCGCTCGCCCAGAGGTTCGGAGTTGCCGCCCACCGCGTGGCAGCTCTGGCCCAGATGAGTGCGGGAGACGCCTCGCGCCCCGGCATCCCCTTGCGTTTCGCTGAGGTCTGCGGGCCCTCGGCGCGCGAGGCGGCGTACAGCCTGATTGTCTCTGCAGCGGCGCGCGAGGCAAGAGGTGCTGTGAGCGCCTGTCCTGCGCCCGCCGTGACGGTTGCCGCTCCCGATCCCGCCGGCCTGTTCCGTGACCTTGCTCCGCGTCTTGCTGCTCAGGGGATTTCGTCCTCGCTCGAGGTCCGGCTGGCGTTTCGCGATACGCGCGCCGGCCAGTCCGTCGCGGCGCTCTCCGATTTTCTCGAACGCGTGAACGGCGAGGAGGCGAGCGCGTGGTGGCCTGCTCCCGAGATTCCCGACTGGATTCGCTCTCCGTTTTCGGGCCTTGCCTCGGGTGCGCCCCGTATCGCCCGCATGCTCGATACGCGCCTGCGCAAGACGCGCAGCCTCACCAAGAAAACGCTCATGCGCGAGCTCGATAGCCTCCAGAGCCGTGAACTCAACCGCGAGCGTGAGCTTGCGGAGCGCGGCGGGCGCGAGCGGCGGCCCATCGCGGTCAAAGCCGTTGTCGATGCGCTCGACGACGGCGCATACTCTCGCGCGTTCCAGCTCATGGCGGCCTGCGCCTCGTCGGCGCCTCTTGCCGCCTTTGGAGCGGAGGGGCTCGCCGCCAAGCAGATGGAGTTCGCGGCGCTCGAGGCTGCCCAGGCCTTTATGGACGAGGCGCGCGCGCTCGGCGTCGCTGAGCCCCAGGCGTACCTTGCCTTGCCCGAGCTTACCGTTCGCTATGCGCAGCAGTTGGCTCCGCGCAGCTCCGAGGTCGAATGCCCGGACGGTTCATGTGCTTTACAGGCGCAGCCGACCGTGGCTTTTCGCTCGCTGGATGCGCTGGCGTCCTCTACTCCCGCGGTGAGTGCGGTCGCATTCCTGCTCGATGCGGATGCTGCGTCTTATCCTTTGGCGGAGCGCGATACGCCCTTGACGCTGCTTGCCGAGAAGCTGGGGTGCGCCGGCATCTCCGCGCAGCCCGCTGAGCGCCAACGCGTGCGGTTCCGTCATGCCGCAGAATCCGCTCAGGTTGCCGTATTCGGCTATGTTGCGAACGACCGTCAGGCCGAGGAGCGCTACCCGGCGCTCGCTTATGCCGAGGCCAAGGCTGTGGCGGGCGAGAGGGGACAGGGCACCTGTGTGCTCGGCCTTCCCCTTGCCATCGAGGGCGCTGCGGCCGCGCTTGCCGGGGCGCCTGCTCCGTGTACCGCTGCCGTGCGCGCGCTCGACGCGCTTGATTGCATGCTGGGCAAGCTGCCCAACGAGGGGGCTTTGTTCGCCAACCTCGACCTCGCCGGGGGCGTGGGCGCCCGCCGCGATGCAGCCGGCGTGGCAGGTGAGCATTTCCTAGCCCCAGAGCTCAACCGCTTCCTGCTTTTGTCCGAGCGCAGCCTCGGCTCGCGCACGGTACCGCGCACGCTTTCCGCCTCTCAGATCGAGAACTACCTGGCATGCCCCTACCGCTGGCTCGTGAGCAACCGCGCCGCCACCCGGCGCCTCGATGTGGGCTTCGGCCCCATCGAGATGGGTAACTTCGTGCATGATGTCATGCAGCGCTTCCACGAACGGCTCATCGACGAGGGCCTCATGCGCGTGCGGCCTGAGACTGTGGACGCCTGCCTCGTCCAGATGGACCAGGCGTTCATCGAGATACGTGCGGACCATCTGCACGGCAAGTACACGCATGGAAAATATGCGCGCGAAGAGCGGCCCCGCGCCATTCGCGGGCCGCTTGTCCCGCTCGACGAACTCGAGCGCAACCGGCTGGACGCCATGCTTTCCAAGCTGCATGAAGTCGTTCGCTACGAGGCGGATATGCTCTCCATCTTCACCCCCTCGCAGTTTGAGTACTCCTTCGACAAAGAGGGCGTGACCTACGCGGGCCGTGCGCTCGGCGGTCGTATCGACCGAATCGACACGGCAGAGGATGCCGGGTTCGGGGAGCGCTTCGTGGTGATCGATTACAAGAACCGAGCCTCCGTGCGCGAGCTTGGATGCCCCGACCCCACCATGATGCTCGACGAAGGGGAAGAGCTGCCGCAGGGATGGCTGCCGGGCCGCGACGCGGACCGCGCCCCCAAGGTCCAGACCCTTATCTACGCCCAAGCCCTGGAACACCTGGGGGCGGGCTCGGCGCAGGGCGCCGTCTACTTCGCAACGCGCGGTCCCGAGGTCGCTGGCGCGGTGGCAGATTCCCTTACCGCCTCTGAGCCCCCGGCCTTCCCGCACGATGCCGTCTCGGGCTATCCCGGCGTCAAGCCCCCGCGTTCACGTACCGCGAAGCACGATGGCTTCCTCAAGTTCAAGACGCTGCTCGATACGGTGGAGGAGGGGGTGGCCCGTGAGCTCGATGCGCTCGAGGCGGGCGCCATCGCCCCGCGCCCCGCGGCCGACTCCTGTTCGTTCTGTCCGCTCACGATGTGCGAAAAGAGGCGCTGATGACACGGGTAACCCTTGAGGCAAAGCAGGAGCGCATCGTACGCACGCTCGAAGGGCCGCTCTTCGTTTCGGCGGGCGCCGGTTCCGGCAAGACCTTCACGCTCACCCAGCGCGTGCTCTATGCGCTCAAACCGGGCTCCAAGCCGCGCGACCAATGGGCAGATCCCGATCGGCCCGAAGCCTTTCTCGATAGCATCGACCAGGTGCTTGCCATCACGTTCACGGACAAGGCGGCGACCGAGCTCAAGGAGCGCATCCGTTCGGCGCTTCGCGAGGAGGGTCTCGATGCCGAGGCCGAGAAGGTCGATAATGCGTGGATCTCGACCATCCATGGCATGTGCTCGCGCATCATCCGGGCCCATGCGCTCGATCTTGGCGTCGACCCCGCTTTCACGGTCGCGGGCTATGCAGACGATCTCAAGCGCCTCGCCGTCGAGCACGTGCTGAGGCGCGTGACGGCGGAAGATGTCGGCGGCACAGGGCCCTTCGACAAGCTGCTCGAGGCATTTGAACTCGAGTCGCAAGATGGGTCGATGAGCCTTTCGAGCTTGCTCTCCATCCTCGTTGCCATCCTTTCGAAGGTGTCGACGCTCATCGGTGGGCTTGAGGCGTTCGAGCAGGTGAAGGCACATCCGTCGCATATCGATCTGTATGAAGCCTATCGCGATATTGCCGACACCCCGTCCTATGCGAACTGCGCCGCAGCGCGCTCGGCCGTCGAGGCGCTCGACGCCTATCTCGCATCTTCGCGCGATCTGCCGGCGCTCCGTGCTTGCTACGCCGCATGCGGCGAGCTCTCCAAGCAGGTGCGCGGCATGGGCAAAGACGAGAAGAGCTTCGTCGATGCGGTCCGTTCGGCGCGTCCGGCATTTTTTGCCGAATCCTACCTCGCCCTGCGTGCGGACGCACTCGATGAGCTCATGCCGCTCGCGGCAGAGGTCGATGCCGAATATCGCGCGCTCAAACATGATCGGTCGGTGCTCGATAACGACGACCTGCTCACGCTCGCCTACGAGGCGCTCAAGAACGACCCGCGCGTGCAGGCTGAGTTTTCCGGCAAGTTCAAGATGGTGATGGTCGATGAGTTCCAAGATACCGCCCAGCAGCAGGTGGAGCTCGTGAGCTTGCTCTGCAGCCCCGACGCACGCGAGCTCTGCACGGTGGGCGATGCCCAGCAGTCCATCTACCGGTTCCGCGGCGCAGATGTCTCGGTGTTTCGAAATAAGAAGGGCGATATCGAGGCTTCGGGTAACGGCACCGTGTGCAGCCTTGATGTCAATTACCGCAGTCATGCGGACGTCCTCTCCTATGCCGACCGCATCTTCGGGGGCGAGGGTGCAAACCCGCTTGGCAGGGACTTCCTGCATCTCGACTCCTGCGGTGAGGAAACGCGCCGCGGCGCGCGCAAGGTGGGCTCGGGCACCTCTCGTCGGCAGGCGGTCCTCGTGTGCGGCGGCACCGCCGACACGCGCGCCGAGGCGAAGGCGGCTGCGGTGGCAGCGCGTCTTAAGCGGCTGCACGACGAAGAGGGTTTCGCCCCGAGCGACATGGTCATTCTCATGGCTCGCCTCACCAAGGCGAGCACGTACGCCCAGGCGGTGCGCGCCGCGGGCATGCCCTGCGTGGTCTCGGGTGGCACCTCGGTGTTCCGCAGGGCGCCCGAGGTGGGGGTCATCGGTGCGCTCCTCGCGTTTCTCGCCAATCCCGACGATGGAGAGAACGGCATCACGCCGCTTGTCACCTCGCCGATGTTCAACCTGGGCGCGACTGAGCTTTTGGCGCTATCCACCTGCGTAAATGTCGAGACGGGCATAACCGACACGCGTTCCATTACCGGCGAGGTGCTCCTGCTCGCTCCCATCATGGAGGAATTCGGGCCGCTGCCCGTGCTCGACCGCATGCGCGAGGTGTTGCTGCGCGCCGCCTCGCGAGCCGGTCGCGACCGCACGTCCGAGATCGTGCGCGACGCGGTGGTGGAATCCGGCTGGCTCGCCCGCCTGGAGGAGGGCGGTGCCCAGGAGCATGCCGTGGCGGCGAACGTGCTCAAGGCGCTCGCGATCGTGGAGGAAGAGGAGGAAGGCCGCGCCTTCGCCCCGCGCCTCGTCGCACGGGCCTTTGCGGACCACATCGCCCATGTCAAAGAATCTCCCGCCGCGCTTTCCGGAGCGGGTGAGGACGCGGTGCGCATCATGACGGTGCATGCTTCGAAGGGGCTCGAGTTCCCGGTGGTCGCGGTGGCTGAGTGCGACGGCATCCGATCGAACGGCGACCGCATCCAGTTCTGCGACCGCGCGGGCACGACGCTTTGGTCGGCGCTGCCCAACCGCTTCGAACCTGCCTCGGACAAAGACTTGCTCAAGTTGCCCGCGCTCGATCCCGGTGAAGACGGTGCGCCGGCGGGGGAGGGCGCTGTGCCTTCCCGTGCCTCGGAGGCATTCATCTTCATGCGGGATGAGCGTAATGCCCTGGACTACGAGGAAGCGGCGCGCCTCCTGTACGTCGCCATCACGCGAGCTCGCGAGGTCGCCATCCTCGCGATGGGCGCCGGTGCCGCTACAGAGCTCGAGCCGGGGCATGGCACGTCGCTCGTGGGCGAGGTGCTCGCGCGCATTCTTCCGAGCGACGCCGAGAACGGCGGCTTGCCCGACCTCGGTGCCGACCGGCTCGATTTCGACGACGCCCATGCCGGCGATTTCCAGATGGTGCTGCTCGACGATCTCAAGTATCCCTCGAAGAGCGGTGGTGCCAAGCGTCCGCAGCTTGTGTTTCATGCCGAGGATTACCCGCTGGGAACGGCCGGCGTCGAGCCTGTTGGCATGGACGCCGGCGGCGATGCCGGCGGTAGCACGGCGCTCGATGAGGGCTCTTGCCCCATGAGCGCCCCCGAGCCCGCAACGCGCGAGGTGCTGCTGGTGCGGCCGGCAACGGTCGATGCCGCGACGCTCCCGCTTCAGCCGGTCGCTCGCGGTTCCTACAGCTATACCTCGATGGCTGCTGAGCTTCATGAGGAGGGGGAGGATCGCTTCTCGGCGGCGCCGGTAGAGGCGGCAGGCGAAGATGAGTTCTCGCTTGGCGAGCCGGGCGCGCAATTCCCTGATGGCGAGCCGGGCAATGCGGCAGATGCGGTGACCTCGCGCCGTTCCCATGGTTCTGAGCCCGCTTCTTCGGACGACCCCACCGCCCTGGGTTCTGCGTTTCACGCGGCAGCTCAATGGCTCATCGAGACGGGTGCGGATAGCGTGCCGGTCGAGCGCATCGAAGCCCTCGTGCGCTACTGGGGCGTGAGCCCAGCCCAACGTGAACGCCTCGCGACGGCACTTGCCCGCTGGGAGGGCTCGCGGGTCCGTGCCGAGTTGCTCTCCTGGCCGCAGGTTCGCGCCGAGGTGCCGTTCTTCAGCCTTGGCATGGATGAGGCGCGCGAGCGCTTCGGCGCGTACGCTGAGGGCGCCATCGACGCTCTCGCTACCGATCCGGCGCGCCCCGGCGAGGCGCTCGTCATCGACTACAAGACGGGTGGCAGCGCGAACGAGACAGCCGAGCAGCTCCAGAAGAAGCACGAGCTTCAGGCGCGTGTGTATGCCGACGTGCTGCACCGCGCCGGCTTCTCGCGCGTTGCCCTCGCCTTCGTCCGCGTCGAGCTTGAAGATCCCGCCCGCGTCGGTGAGCCTCAGGTGGTAAGGTACGAGCAATAGGGAATGCGCGCCGAGCCTGGGGCTTTCGGCGCGCGGCCGAGATAGCTGAAAGGTTGCCATGCAGATCACACGTACGCTCCCGATTACGGCCGAGGAATTCTTCGATCAGATTGAGCAATCGATTCTCGCAGATATCAAGGGGGCCACGGGGAAAGACATCTCGCGTGCCAAGCTCAACGGCTTCAAGTACAAGAAGCGTGCGCGTGGCGGCGGCAAGGGCGGCACGCCCATGGACGTGAAGGTCAAGCACTACCGCTACCCTGAGCTCTATGAGGTTCGGTTCACCTACGCCACCGGCGTGAACACCCTGCGCTACCGGGTTATCGAGGCGGGCGACGGCTCGCTCACCATCGAATACGCGGAGGAGCTTGAGGCCCGCGGCGGGTCCGACAAGGGCGTCATGGGCACCATCAACCGCAAGCTCTACGATGCCCGCATTCGCCGTCGGGCCGTGAAGACGCTTAAGGCTATCGAAGAGATGGCGGTGCGCGACCGCAAGGCGCGCGAGAACAACCCTAAGCTCGCCGAGCTCGAAGATGGTCCCGAGGCGGATGCCGAGGGCGAGGAGCAAGCGGAATAGGCTTCGTAGGCTTCCCTGTCGCCTCCCGGCAAGCTAACGGGCACAAAATCGCAGAAAAGCGAGGGAATAAAAAGCGATTTCTAGCGAAAAGCCGCCCATTAACAAGGAGTGCGTTATGGGTCTGGTACCGTATGGGACACCGTCCCCACGCGCCGTCTATCGAACACGCTGTGGTGCTTCCGAGCATCGCACAATTGTTCGAAATCGTGTCCGCCCCGTGCGGTAGAATCGGGTTCCGGAATCGGATGGCCAATATCGCACCGCACCCGTACCATGCCTGCGCCCGTGCCGCTTCCGCATCAAGCATGTTCGTCGTACCAGCACATACCTAAGGAGATGCACCGTGGCCTTCGTTCACCTTCACAACCATTCTGAATATTCCATGCTCGACGGCGCAACCCGCGTGAGCGATATGGTCAACCGTGCGGTCGAGCTCGGTATGCCCGCCGTGGCGCTCACCGACCATGGGTACATGTACGGTATCCCGGAGCTCGGTCTCGCGTGCGACGCGGTAAACAACGCCGCGCTCGATTTCAAGCAGTGGAAGCACGACAAGACCGCCTTCGCTGAAGGGGATTTCGGCGAGGCGCCCGAGGACGATAAGGCGCGCGCCCAGTGGGAGCGCGACCGCGCCGCATGGGAGGCCGAGGGTTCGCTCGAGGGCACCAAGCCCGATCCGGTCATCAAGCCCATCTTCGGCTGCGAGGTCTATTTCACCCCAGACGAGACGCTTTCGCGCGACCACAAGCCCGAGCTCTACCATATGATCCTCATTGCCCGGAACGAGACCGGCTACGTGAACCTCATGCAGACGGTCTCCGAGGCCGCGACGCAGGGTTTCTACTACAAGCCCCGTGTAACTCTCGACAATTTGCGCCGTCATCGCGAGGGGCTCATCGCCACCTCGGCGTGCATCGCGGGCATCATCCCCAAGTGCATCGATCGCAATCAGCTCGACGAGGCCATTCGGTGGGCGGAAACCTTCCGCGATACCTTTGAGCCGGGGAACTTCTACATCGAGATCCAAGACCACGGCATCACCACCGACCGAGGCCTTACCGACGAGCAGCTTTCCCGGCAGCTTATCGACATCGCCAAGCAGGTGGGCGTCAAGGTCATCGCTACCAACGACTTCCATTACCTCACGCGCGATGATGCTCCGGTGCAGGACATCATGATGTGCATCGGCATGAACTCCAAGGTAGACGACCCCAACCGCATGCGCATGCATGGCAGCGAGTTCTACATGAAGACCGAAGAGGAGATGCGTGCGCTTTTCCCGTACTGCCCGGAGGCATGCGACAACACGATCGAGATTGCCGAGAAATGCGACGTCCAGCTCGAGTGGGGAAAGATCATCCTCCCGCGCTATCCGTTGCTTGACCCCGGTGAGACGCACGAGAGCCAGTTCCGTCGCGAGTGCGAGGAAGGCCTCGCCAAGCGCTATGGAGAGGACTGGGAGACCAGGGTCATAAACGGCATCTCCGTGAAAGAGCGCTTCGAATTCGAATACAAGGTCATCTGCGACAAGGGCTTCGCGGCGTACTTCCTCATCGTGGCCGAATACGTACGCTGGGCCAAGCAGAACGGTATCGGCGTGGGCCCGGGCCGTGGCAGCGCCGCCGGCGCCATCGTGGCCTATGCCATGGACATCACCACCTTCGATCCCCTCGAGAACGGCCTCATGTTCGAGCGATTCCTCTCGCCCGAGCGTACCGAGATGCCCGATATCGATATGGACTTCGACGATGAGCGGCGGCTCGAGGTAATCGAGCACGTCCGCCAGCTCTACGGCCCCGAGAAGGTCACGCACGTCATCACCTACTCGACCATCAAGGCAAAGCAGGCGATTAACGACGCTGCCCGCGTGCTCGACTATCCGGTGTATGTGGGCCAGCGGCTCTCCAAGATGATTTCGAGCGACCCGAAGGTCAAGCTCAAGCAGGTGCTCACCAAGATCGAGGGTAAAGAGGAGAACTTCAACCCCGACTTTGCCGAGGCGTATGCCAAAGATCCGGATGCGCACCGCATCATCGATTCGGCGCTCTCCATCGAGGGCCTCACGCGTGGCGAGGGCGTGCATGCGTGCGCCGTGCTCATCTGCCGCGACCCGGTGAACGAGCACGTGCCCACCAAGCTCGACACCAAGGGCGGCGTGGAGATTACCCAGTACGAAGGCCATACGGTCGCCGACATGGGCCTCCTCAAGATGGACTTCCTGGGGCTGCGCACGCTCACGGTCATCTCTAAGGCGAAGGCCAACATAAAGGCCAACCATGGCATCGATATCGATGTGGACAAGATTCCCTTCGATGACCCGGAGATCTTCAAGCTTATGCAGGGCGGCCATACCGCCGGCGTTTTCCAGGTCGAATCTGCCGGCATGACGGCTACCATCAAGAACATGAAGCCCACGGAATACAAGCACGTGGTCGCATTGATCGCCCTGTATCGCCCGGGCCCCCTGGGCGCTGGCATGGTGGCCAGCTACATCAACCGCATGAACGGCAAAGAGCCTGCCGTCTCGTACGACCCACGCCTCGACGATATCCTGGGCGAGACCTATGGCACCATGGTCTACCAGGAGCAGGTCATGAACATCTCGGTCGAGATGTGCGGCTTCTCCAAAGGCGAATCGGACTCCCGTATTCGCAAGCCCGTGGCCAAGAAGAAGATCAAGATGCTCACCGAGCAGGTCTTCAGCTGGGAAGACGGGCACGAGGAGACCATCTACGACCACTGGATGAACGGCGCCGAGCGGAACGGCTACAAGCGCCAGACGGCCCAGCGCATCTGGGACGACGTGCTTGAGTTCGCATCCTACGCGTTCAACAAGTCGCATTCCGCCGGCTATGCCATTCTCGTCATGCAGACGGCCTGGTTGAAGGCACATTATCCGCATGAATACATGGCGGCCGTGCTTACCTCGTATACCGGCAAGACCGAGAAGATCACGCATTACGTGGGCGCCTGCCGCCACGACGGCATCCCGGTGCTGCCGCCAGACGTGAACGAATCGGGTAAGGAATTCACCGCAACGGCGGAGGGCGTCCGCTTCGGCCTCGCGGGCATCCGCGGCGTGGGCGAGGGCGTGGCCCAGGCAATCATCGACGAGCGCACGCGCGGCGGTGCGTTCAAGAACCTGCACGATTTCGTCGACCGCGTCGACTCGAGCCAAGCGAACCGCCGCGTGATCGAAGCGCTTATCAAGTCCGGCGCCTTCGACTCCACGGGCTACACGCGTCGCCAGCTCATGAGTTTCGTGGATAAGGGCAACCCGGAGAACATCATCGACGCGGCCGCCAAGCGCCAGAAGGACCGCGCGAAGGGGCAGATGTCGTTCTTCGACATGTTCGGCGATGTTGACGGTTCCGGCTTCGAGGTCGCGGTGCCCGAGCCCGACGGCCAGGAATGGGACCGCCACATGAAGCTCTCGGCTGAGCGCGACGTGCTCGGCATCTACGTCTCGGACCATCCGTTGCGCCCGTATGAATATGCGCTCTCCAAGGCGCGCGAGTTCACGCTTACGCAGATTGACACCGGCGTGGACCGGCGTGTGCCCGGCAGCGATACGACGGTGCACCAAGAGATCCCCGAGGGCAAGCCCTATTGGTTTGCGGGCATGGTCGCCGAGGTTTCCAAGCGCGTGACCAAGAATGGCGACCCTATGGCCATCGTGCGCCTGGAGGATATGGAAGGCGAGGCGACCATCGTCATCTTCCCCAAGACGTATAAGGAGTGCGAGGGCTTCCTGTATGGCGAGACGGATCCCGAAACGGGTGCGGTGCTCTCGGATGCCTTCATTCGCGTGCGGGGAAAGATCGAGCGGAGCGACCGCGGCGACCAGATTATCGCGCAGGAGGTGCTGCCGCTCGAGCTGAACGACGAGGTCAACCGTCCCAAGGTGCTTGAGATCATGATTCCTAGCGCCCGCTTTAGCCAGGGAAGCATGGCGCGCCTCGCTGCGGTGCTCACCACCAACCCGGGTGGCGACCGCGTCGAGATCTTCGTGGAGCAAAGCGACGGCCAAACGATGCGCGCCGAGATTCCCACGCGCGTGAATGCAAGGTCCATTCCGCTCATCGCCGAGACGAAGGCCATCGTGGGCGAGCGCGGCCGCGTGACGGTCATCTAGGTACCCCGGCCCCGAGCTGCGATGCGGTTCGGGGCCGTTCGCATGGCGCTGTGGACGGATGGTACGTTTTCTCAGGGAGGGTAGTGAGCGAGACGAAGTGTTCGGCCGTTGCTTCGGGGCCGCTCGCCTTGGGATTTTGAGCGTTCGCCGGATTGATGCCACTGCAAGTGGCGATGTGCCTGCGAAGGGCGTGCGCAGCTGGGTACAACAGTCCTAATCGCAGCGCGCTTGAGGCGTTGCTGCGGCGTAAACAACACAGACGAATACGCAGGAGGCTGGTCATGGCTGACGCTCGCTACGACGGTTTTGATGCGATTGAAGTGCTCGATGAGGTCGACTCCACAAACGAGGAGCTCATGAAGCGCGCCCGCGCCGGCGCTCCCGAGGGGACGGCTCTTCGTGCGCGCGTGCAGCAATCGGGCAGAGGGCGCAGATCGCATGGGTGGACATCGCCCGAAGGCGGGCTGTACCTCTCGGTGCTCATCAAACCCGAGGTGCCGGACCGGGTGCTATCGGGCCTTCCTGTGGCATGCGGCATCGGCGTGGCAAACGCCCTAGAGCAGATTGGGTGCGAGGGCGTGCAGCTCAAGTGGCCAAACGACGTCGTGACGCCCAAGGGTAAGCTCGGAGGCATCCTTGTGGAGCTCGGCCGGTCGTCCGGTGAGAAGCTCGCGGTATGCGGTCTTGGCATCAACTATGAGTCCATCAAGATGGAGTGGCGCGACCCGAATGCGCTGCCCATCGCGGGCCTTGTTGACTGCATGCCCGAGGGGTCTGAGGCGCCGTCGCTCGATGAACTTGCCGAGGTGATTCGTGCCTCGATACTCGAGGCGGTGGCGATGTGGACCGAGGGCGTTGGCAAAGCAGGGAGCGCCGCTGCGCCCCTTACCGGCATCAAGGATGTCTACAACGAGCTCCTTGCCTACGCCGGCGAGCGCGTGTACGTGAGCGCCCCCGATGGCAGCGTGTCCGAGAACGGAGTGCTTCGCGGCGTCGATTCCTGGGGCCGTGCCCTCGTCGAGCTTTCTGATGGCGCCGTGCGCGAGTACGATTCCTCCCGCGTCTCCCTCCGCCCCGTCAGATAATAGCACCATTCCAACCACGCCTCCCATGCGCGCCAACGTAACCCGCGCACAACCAAAAGGGCCCCAGCAACGGGGCCCTTTCATCTTCATTGCCGTTAACCCCACCTGGGGCGATGCGAAGCGAGCCCCCCGTGACCGCGCGGGAGCCACAGCCGCTCGCGCAGCGACACGGCCGACACGACCGCGTAAACGCAGGGAGCCCCTCGACGTTTACTTCTGAGCGATTCCGCAGCAACTCGGCTCTGCTGAGTTGCGAGGACCAGCGAAGAAGCAAACGCCGAGGGGCTCCCGGTGAGAGCGATGGCGAGACCGATTCCCTCGACCAGCGACACCCTACGCCACGTCGATCGTGACCTCAACCTCCTGCACGGGCACATCGTAGAACGGATCTTCGCGACGCCCCAGGAAGTCTCGTGCCTGTTCCGGGAAGAGCGCGTAGGAGAGCACGTCTTCCTCGCTCTTGGCGTACATCCCGATCTCTTCACGCGCCTTGGGGAGTTCGGGCTCGAGCAGGTCGGCGGGGCGGCGCGTGATGACCTCGTCGTCACCGATGATGAGCTTGCGAATCTCCTTCGAGATCGTTACCGGCGGGCGACCGTACATGCCGTGCACGTAGTCCCTGATCTCCTTCGGCACCACTTTGTAGCGCTCTCCCGAAAGCACGTTCATGAGCGCCTGAGAGCCCACCATCTGCGAGAGCGGCGTCACGAGCGGCGGATAGCCCAGCTCGGCGCGCACGCGCGGCACCTCGGCGAGCACCTCGTTATAGCGATCGCTTGCGCCCAGGTCGGCGAGGTTGCTGATGAGGTTCGAGAGCATGCCTCCCGGCACCTTGTAGAGAAGCGCCTTGGGCTCCACTTCGAGGACCTTGGGGTTAAGCCCGCCGTCGGCGAGGAAGCGGTCGCGCACGCCGGCAAAGTGCTTGGCGATGGCGTCGAGCTTGTCCACATCAAGATCGGTCTCGTAGCCCAGTCCGTCGAGCGCGATAGCCATCGATTCGGTTGCCGGCTGGCTCGTTCCCTCAGCAAGCGGAGAGAGGCAGGTGTCGATGATGTCGGCTCCGGCTTCGACGGCCTTAAGGTAGGTCATCTGGCCGATGCCCGCAGTGCCGTGCGTGTGCACCTGTACGGGCAGGTCGGTTGCAGCCTTGATCTCGCCCACGAGCTCGTAGGCGACCTCGGGCGTGAGCACGCCTGCCATGTCCTTGATGCAGATGCTGTCGGCGCCGGCGCGCTCCATCTCGGTTGCGAGCGAAACGAAGTACCGGACCGTGTGAACGTCGCTCGTGGTGTAGCAGATGGCCGCCTGCACCTCGCCGCCTGCCTCCTTCGCGGCGCGAATCGAGGTCTTGAGGTTGCGCGTGTCGTTCAGCGCGTCAAAGATACGCAGGACGTCGATGCCGTTCTCAACGGATTTCTTGACGAACTCCTCGACCACGTCGTCGGCGTAATTGCGGTATCCGAGCAGGTTCTGACCGCGCAGCAGCATCTGCAGCTTTGCATTCTTCACGTGGCTGCGGATGGTGCGCAGGCGCTCCCATGGGTCTTCGCCCAGGTAGCGCAAGCACGAGTCGAAGGTCGCGCCGCCCCATACCTCGAGGGCGTACAGTCCGCAGGAATCAAGGTCTTCGAGCACCGGCAGCATGTCCTCGATGGGCATGCGCGTCGCGATCTGGCTCTGCTGACCGTCGCGCAGGATGGTTTCCATAAAGCGAATGGTGCGTCCCATATGGCCGTCCTCCTTTCGCGGTCGCTACGCCTCGGGCCCGCGCGGCGCGAAGATCTTCGACAGCGCGAGCGACACGAGGTAGATGATGATCATGACGACGAAGATGCCGCCCCAGCCGATACCGAGGAGCTCGAAGGCGGTGATAAGGTTCTCAGACATACCGTGTCCTCCCTACATCAAGAGCCCGAGCACGAGGCCGCCGGCGACGACCGAGGCAATCTGCCCGGCCACGTTCGCGGCACTCGCCTGCATGAGGATGAAGTTCTGCGGATCCTCTTCCGTGGCAAGGCGCTGCACGACGCGCGAGCTCATGGGGAACGCCGAGATGCCGGCGGCACCCACCATGGGGTTGATCTTCTCCTTGCGGAAAAGGTTCAAAAGCTTTGCGAACATGACGCCGCCCACCGTGTCCATGACGAAGCCCACGAGGCCGAGCGCCATGACGATGAGGGTGTCGACCTGCAGGAAGTCGTGATACTCCATCTTCACCGAGACGCACAGGCCCAAAAGGATCGAGATGAGGTTCACGAGCTCGTTCTGGGCGCTCTTGGAGAGGCTGTCGAGCACGCCGCATTCGCGCAGTAGGTTACCGAACATGAGGAAGCCAACAAGCGGCAGCGAGGCCGGTGCGATGAGGCCGGCGATGATGCAGATGATGACGGGGAAGAGGATCTTCGACGTCTTAGAGACGGCGCGCGGGTTGTAATTCATATGGATGCGACGCTCGCGCTTCGTGGTGCACGCCTTGATGGCGATGGGCTGGATGATGGGCACGAGGGCCATGTACGAGTACGCGGCGACCATGATAGCGCCCATATACTTCGAGCCTAAGCTGTTAGCCACGAAGATGGACGTGGGGCCGTCCGCTGCAGCGATGATGCCCGTGGAGGCGGCGTCGGCGATGTCGAAGCCGAGGAGCGTCGCCACGATGATCACGAAGAAGATGCCGAACTGCGCCGCCGCGCCGAAGATGAGCAGAAACGGGCTCGAGAGCAGGGGCCCGAAGTCGATCATGGCGCCGATGCCGATGAAGAGCAGCAGCGGGAAGAGCTCCGTCTCGATGCCCATGTCGAAGAGGATCTGGAAGGGTCCGGTCTCTCCGATGACGCCGGAGCTGGGAATGTTCACCAAGATGGTGCCAAGGCCCATGGGCACGAGCAACGTGGGCTCGTATTCTTTCTTGATGCCAAGGTACATGAGGACGCAGCCGATGGCCATCATGACGAGGCGGCCGGGTTCGGCCGCGAGCGCCACGATGCCAGCAGTCAGCACATCAGCTGCCGTGGTTAGAATCTCCAATGGTCTCTCCTCTGTCGGGCTGACGGTAGGTCGGGCGTGGCTGTCAACCCCGGTATCGGGTGAATAGGCACGGGCTGGCAGGTCCCTCCGACCCCGCTGTCAACCCGTGCGGTGCGGTTAGGAAATCGAGAACAGCAGGTCCCCCGGATTCACCATGTCGCCCTTGGCAACGTTGATCGAGGCGATGGTACCGGCCTGCTCGGCGACGATCTCGCTCTCCATCTTCATGGCCTCGAGGACCATGACGGGCTGGTTGACCTCGACGGTGTCGCCCACGTTGACGTGGATGTCGAGAATGGTGCCGGGCATGGGGGCTTCCTGCGTATGGGAGCCCGCCGGTGCGTTGGCGGAAGGTGCGGCTGCGGGAGCGGGCGCGGGCTCCGCAGCGGGCGCGGGCGCCGGCTCCGGAGCGGCGGCAGGAGCCGGGGCGGCCGCGGGGGCGGCTACGACGGGCGCGGGCCCTGCCGGGGCACCGATCTCCTCCATTTCCACAAGGTACTGGGTTCCATCGATCGAGATTTTGAATTTACGCAGCATCGCTTTGGGTCCCTTCCATGTCCTTCTGCTTATAGATGCGCTTTACAGCAAACGAGCTCTTTTCCAGGGCTCCCGCGCCCAGTGCCGTCGCGATGACGGCGACGCGTTGATGCTCGGGATTGGCGACCGAAACGCGCTTAACCACGAGCTTGCTTTCTTCTTGGGCGCCTGCGGCGATGGCCGAGGCGATGATGCATGCCGGCAGATGCTCGGCAGGGTCAACGGGGAGGTAGGCAGGCACCTCTTCCCATTCATCGAGGGGGAAGCCGGGCGCGATCTCGGCGCGCGATTCGTGGGCGCGCGTCGCCCCCGGGGCCTTAGCCCTGTGCTTGCGCTGCGCAGAGCGAGAGAAGCGCTCACGCAGCCAGGAACGAAAACCCATGTGTCCGTCCTTTCTCACGCGCCCTTTGGGATGGGGAACACGCGGCGCGTGTGCATATGAAGATATTGTATAGGGAATGTAGTGGTTTGTGGGAGCTCGATGAAAACTCGTTGTGTGGAGGTTCCAAGCATCTTGCCGCCCTCCTCCGCCGGTGACTACCGCCTCATGCGCGCGGGCATAATAGGCGAAGTCTAACAGCGTACGCACACGTGACATGGAGGTCAATATGGCTACGTTTTATAAGAATGACGCGAACAACTTCCTCGCTGCCCTGCAGGTCGAGACTCCGGCTCCTGCGGGTTATCAGGCGCTTGACGCCAATACGAGCGACGGTGCCGTCGAGAAGCATGTTCCTGTCGTCGAGGTCGAGCACGAGGGGCGCCTCATCAAGGTGACGGTCGGCTCGACCGAGCATCCCATGGAGACGGCCCATTACATCCAGTGGATCGCGCTCGAGGCGGACGACCGTCTCGAGGTGCATCATCTCAAGCCCGGTCAGAGCCCCGTGGCGTTCTTCCCCGGCGGCGTTAAGGCCGGTACGGTGTACGCCTACTGCAACCTTCATGGATTGTGGAAGGCAGAGTTCTAGGCTCTTCGCTATCAATGGATGCGGAAGGGTCGCCTTCGGGCGGCCCTTTTTCGCATAAAATCCCAGAAGAGGTTTACGTACCGCCCGTGCGGGGCGCGGTGGGGCAGAGGGAGAGGGGGAGCGTCCTATGAAGATCGCAATCGCGCAGATCGACATGCGTCTGGGCGACATCGACGCCATCTGCGCGCGCATCGAGGACCAGGCGGCCCTCGCGCACGAGCAGGGAGCTCGGCTTCTCTGCACGCCGGTTCCCCTGTTCTCGGGTGCCGCGCCTGGCCCGATCGCCGAATCCGCGAACTTCCTGCACGACCTGCTCGCCGGCCTGAGCGGCTTGGCGATGCGGCTCGCCCAACTCGACATAGCCGCGCTCGTCCCCGCTTTCGTCGCGCACCAGGGTGCGTACATGCTCGAGGTGTTTTTGCTCAAAGACGGGAATGTGTCGCCGCTGCGCACGCTCTTGGCGATTCGTCGCGAGCAAGCGGGTGATGAAGACCTGTGGACGCCGCCCGTCTTCGATGTCGACGGCGTTCGCTGCGCGATCACGTTCGACGCCGAGCGTGCGGGCGAGCTCCTGCCCCCCGGGTGCGACCTCATGATTTACTTCCAGGCTGGATCGCTCGATGTCTCGCGAGCCGAGACATCGGCCGTAGCCGCCGTGCAGGACGGTCACTTCCGCCCCGTCGCCGTCAAGCGCAGCCTCTGGCTCGCTTGCGTGGCGCCGGTCGGCGGTTTCGACGGCGCCGTCTATGCAGGCGGCTCCTTCGTGATGGATGACTGCGGGCGAGTCGTGGCGGCTTCGCCGTGCTTTGAGGAAGACTTGCTCGTGCAGGATGTTCAGCGCGGTACGACCGTGCCGTGCATCGAAGATCACGAGCTACCGCATTTCGATCGGTCGGAATGGCTGTGGGACGGGCTTCGCGTGGGCCTCGTGGACGCTGCGACGGCGTGCGGGTGCTCGCGGGCCGCGCTCGTGCTCGACGGCAGCCTGCCCAGCTCACTTGCTGCGACGCTCTGCGTCGACGCCTTCGGGCCGCGAAACGTCGTCGGCCTGTTTGTGGCGCGGTCCGGCATGCGGACGCCTGCACAGGATGCGGCCGAGCGGGAACGGGCCGAGCGCGTGCGCGACCTTGTTGCATCGCTGCACATCCGCCTTGTCGAGCGTACGGAGCCCGATTGCGCAGCGCTGCTTGACCGGGACGAGTCGCGCATCGCCGTTCCAGGCGACGATGCTGCCGTTCGCCGGGCATCGGCGCATCTGGCCCAGCTCTTCCTCGACGATATCGCGCATGCCGAGCATGCCTTGCCGGTAAGCTCGCTCACCAAGACCGACTATGCCCTCGCGCCCGAGGGTGCGGGCGGGTCGCTGCCGGGGCAGATCGCTCCGTTCGGCGACGTGTACCTTACAGCGCTGGAGTTCGTGGCCCGCATGCGCAACCGCGCGGGCGCCGCGGTGCCTGCCGCCCTCGTCTCGTTGCGTGCGGTGAAGTCGTATCTCGATGGCATCATCAGGAGAGCCGCCGCGCTCGAGGCGTCGCGTCCCTACTATGCGGTTCGCGTTGCCGAGGCGTTGGGCACGCTCGAGCCGAGCCAAATCGACGCAGCGCTCGAGGCCCATATCGATTGCGACCTTCCGCTCGACGACCTTCCGCTTACGGCAACGAGGTCGGATGCGGCGGCGCTTCTGCTCATGCTCGTTCGCCGGGGCGAAGCAGCTCGCCGCGCGCTGCCCCTGGTGCCTGCGGTTTCGGCTCGTTCCTTCGGCGAGCGGGCCTGGCCGGTCGATCTTGCGTGGTCCGATCTGGGCCGGCATGGAGCCGATCCGCTCGATCTTGCGGGGCTTGCGCGCGCCGCAATTGAGCGTGCGGAATCGCGCGGGGAAGCGCTGAGCGCACGGGTACGCGGCGAGATCATGGGGCTGGTGGGGAGCCTTCTTGGCATCACGCCCGAGCAGCTCGAGGCGATGTCCACGGAAGAGGGCCGGCAGCAGCTGGGCGGGCAGCTCCCTCAGCTCGAAGACCAGGTCCAGCGCGCGCTGCACGACCTCTTCGAAGGGGGCTCCGCCGATGGTGAGGAGGGGGGCAACCCGTTTGCCGGCCCTGCTGCCCGTGGCTTCTCGTTCTTCTCGCAAAACTAGTGCCCGCCTCCGTCTCGCTATGATATGATACTAGAACAGGTGTTCGAAATCTCGAGCATGCCGTGCGAAGGTATTCAGAGCTGATTGAGGGGAGGGCCGATGGTCGTCTTGGGAATCGACCCCGGGCTGGCGAATACCGGTTGGGGCGTCGTGGAGGAGCGCCGCGGCATGTGCCGCTGCCGTGCCTACGGGTGCATCCATACGACGACCGAGGCCGACCTTGCGGCGCGCCTTCGACACATCGTCGACGAACTCGTTTCGGTTGTCGATCGGTATCAACCGCATGCAGCGGCGGTCGAGGGCATCTATTTCGGGGCGAATGTTCGCTCGGCCATCCCCACGGCACATGCGCGCGGTGCGGCGCTCGTTGCCTGTTCCCTTGCGGGCGTCGAGGTGGGGGAATATACCCCCATGCAGATTAAGCAAGCGGTTGTGGGGACGGGCGCTGCAGATAAGCGTCAGGTAACCTATATGGTCCGCAGCCTCCTGAACCTCGATCACGACCCCAAGCCCGACCACGCGGCCGACGCCCTCGCGTGCGCGATCTGCCATGCAAATCTCTGGCGCACCGCGGCAGCTACGGACGGCGCCTATGTCAAGGAGAAGGGAAACCCCTACGCATGATCGCTCAACTCCACGGAATCCTGCTTGAGGCCACCCTCTCGGTGGCGGTGCTCGACGTTTCGGGTATCGGGTTCGAGGTCGGCATCTCGGGCATGACGGCGGCCTCTCTGCCCCCGCTTGGTGAAGAGGTTCGGCTCTATACGCGGATGCGTATCGGCAACGATGCCGTCGCGCTCTTTGGCTTCGCCAGCGTCGAGGAGCGCACGATGTTCGATCGCTTGGTCGCGGTTTCAAGCGTGGGACCGCGGCTCGCACTCGCGGTGCTGTCCAGGTATTCCGTCTCGCAGATCTACTCCATCGTCATGGCCGAAGACATCACGGGCATGTCTGCGGTGCCTGGCGTGGGGAAGAAAACGGCGCAGCGGCTTATCCTCGAGCTCAAGGGCACGCTTGCCAAAGACCATGGCCTCGCTGCGGCCGATGTGCCCGCCGCGGGTCAGATCCCGCTCAGCCGCGCTGCCTCGTCTCCGCTTGACGACGCGCGCGCCGCGCTCCTTTCCATGGGCTTCAGCCCGCAGGAGACCGACCTTGCCCTCGATGGGTATGATGAGGGCATGCGGGTGGAAGACCTGCTCGCGGCCGCATTGAAGAGACTCGGGATGGATGCATGATGTGGGAAGCGGATGAACAGGACCTGTGGCAGGACGTGCCGCAGCGTCAGGGTGCGGCGAACGGTCCGGCTGCGGCCCGCGGCGATCGCTTCGTGACGGGTAACCTCACCTCAGACGACCTCGATGTGGAGCGCAGCCTGCGCCCCCAGCTTCTTGACGACTATTGCGGCCAGGAGCATATCAAGCAGAGCCTGCGCATCCTCATCGAAGCAGCGCAGAGTCGTGGCGAAACGCTCGACCACGTGATTTTCTCCGGCCCTCCGGGCCTCGGTAAGACGACGCTCGCCTCGGTGCTCGCCAACGAACTCGGCGCGCAGATTAAGACGACATCCGGCCCAGCCATCGAGCGCACGGGCGACCTCGCGGCCATCTTAACCAATCTTCAACCGGGCGACGTGCTCTTCATCGACGAGATCCACCGGCTGAACCGTTCCGTCGAGGAGATTCTCTATCCTGCGATGGAAGACTTCGCGCTCGATATCGTGATCGGCAAGGGGCCTGCCGCGCGTTCCATCCGGCTCGAGATCCCGCATTTCACCCTTGTGGGAGCGACCACTCGCTCTGGCATGCTCACAGGGCCTCTGCGCGACCGCTTTGGCATCTCGTTCCGCTTGGACTATTACGCAATCGAGGACCTCGCCCAGATCGTTGAGCGCTCCGCCTCGATTCTGGGAGTGCAGATTGATCACGATTCCGCGGTCGAGATCGGCTCCCGTTCACGTGGTACCCCGCGCCTGGCAAACCGCCTGCTCAAACGTGTACGCGACTACGCGCAGGTGCGCGGCAGCGGCGCCATCGACCTCAAGACCGCTCGCGAGGCCCTCGAGTTCTTCGAGATCGACGAACTCGGCCTCGATTGGATGGACATCCGCATCCTGGAAACGCTCGCCCAGACGTTCCGCGGCCGTGCGGTTGGTCTCAGCACGCTGGCGAGCGCCGTAGGGGAGGACCCTTCCACGCTTGAGGACGTCTACGAGCCCTACCTCCTGCAGCGCGGTCTCATCGTGCGCACCCCGCAGGGCCGCATGGCCACAACCGCCGCCTTCGACCATCTTGGCATGAAGCCGCCCACAACGTAGCCCATTCCGCTATCGAGGTGACCGCAGCCCGCGACGGAGCATGGTTCATCCGGTTCCTCTTACCTGAGGTAGTCACAGGGCGGAGGTGCTAGCGATGGACACTTCGTCGCCGGGCCCCACCGCACGGGCGATGCCCGCAGGGCGAGCCCCCGTGCGCGCAGCATCTCATTATTGTGCCCCACCGCACAGGGCGATGCCGCAAAGCGGCGAGCCCTCCAAGCCCTCGCCATGTCCCACCCAGCCCAATCGCGTAGCCCGCACGCAGGGGCGCTCCCCCGTTTCTCCTGCGCAGTTTCGCAGAAAGGCCCAGCAAAGCTGGGCCTTTCGAGAATGTTTGAGCAAGGAGAAACGGGGGAGCGCCCCGTCCGGGAGCAGGACCCTACGCGATCTTCCTCACATTGAGCGCCTGCGTCTCGCCCGGCTTCTTTCCCGGACCGACCTCGAACTCAACACGGTCGCCCTCGTCGAGGGTCTTGAAGCCGTCCATCTGAATCGCGCTGAAGTGCACGAAGATGTCGGACTTGGTGCCGTCGGCGGGCGCGTCGTCGGGGGCGATGAAGCCGTAGCCCTTCTCGCGGAAGAAGGACTTCTTGATCGTTCCGGTCATGCTGTACCTTTCTTTCTACGCTCTCATGCGAGCGGGTCGTGCGCCGGCGGTCGCCGACACGAAGAGTAAGCATACCCCTAACGCCCCCTCATCAATCCGAGATTCGCGGTCGCAAGGGCACGCAGCGCGCCTCCTTGCAGAACCCTTACGTTGGGTGGGTGAATGTCCGCGCGTGGGGGTACACTTGATGGTGCGTAGCCCGCTCGGGCACGTGATCTGTACGCTCAAGCAAGGAGGCTTCATGCCCTGCACTACCATTCTCATCGGCAAGAAGGCGAGTTACGACGGCTCGACCATCGTCGCCCGCAACGAGGACTCCCCGAACGGGCAGTTTGAGCCCAAGCGCCTCACGGTTGTCCATCCAAGCGAGCAGCCGCGCACCTATACTTCGACCGCTTCACACCTCACTATCGAGCTGCCGGATAACCCTATGCGCTACACCGCCGTGCCCGATGCCATCGAGGGACACGGGCCTTGGGCGGCGGCAGGCTTCAACGAGCTTAACGTGGGCATGAGCGCCACGGAAACCATCACTTCGAACCCGCGTGTGCTCGGCGCGGACCCGCTCGTCGTCTACAAGCCCGCAAAGGGCACCGAAGGCGAGGAGGGCTACGTGCCCGCGGTCCCCGGTGGCATCGGCGAAGAGGACATGGTCACGCTCGTGCTGCCCTATATCAAGAGCGCTCGCGACGGCGTTCGGAGGCTGGGCGAGCTTCTGGAGCGTTACGGCACGTACGAGATGAACGGCATCGCATTCAGCGATGTGGACGAGATCTGGTGGCTCGAGACCATCGGCGGCCATCATTGGATCGCGAAGCGCGTGCCGGACGATTCGTATGTGACCATGCCCAATCAGCTTGGCATCGACTACTTCGACCTCGCGGATGCCGAGGGCGATGAGGTCGAGCACATGGCGAGCTCCGACCTGCGGAGCTGGATGGCAGGACATCACCTTGACCTCACGCTGCTGCGCCCCGAGGTCTTCGACGATATCTACGACGACTTTGCGGACGACCTCGCAGACGACGTGGAGCAAGATGACGAGGACGACTTCGCAGACGGGCTTCTCGACCTCATCGAGGACGTGCGTGCCGGCATGCTCAATGGCGATATCTTCAATCCGCGGCAGGCGTTCGGAAGCCACAACGAGAGCGACCACGTGTATAACACGCCGCGCGCGTGGTACATGCAGCGCTGCCTGAACCCGAGCGACGGCTGGGACGGGCCTGCCGCCGTCTTTGGCCCCGAGTCCGATGACATCCCGTGGTCGCGCGTTCCGGAGCGCAAGCTCACGATCGAGGATGTGAAAGACGTGCTCTCCGCGCACTATCAGGGCACGCCCTTCGACCCCTATGGCACCATGGGTAACGCCGCCTCGCGCAACCGCTACCGCCCCATCGGCATCAACCGCAACGGCCAGCTCGCGGTGCTGCAGCTCCGCCCCTATGCGCCCGAAGCGTACCGTGCCGTTCAGTGGATGGCGTTTGGCTCGAATCCGTTCAACGCCCTCGTCCCGTTCTATGCAAACGTCGATAAGCTGCCCGAGTACCTCGGCAATACCGGTGCCCGCGTGACGAGTGAAAGCTTCTACTGGGCGAACCGCATCATCGCCGCCCTCGCCGACGCGCGCTTCCATGAAAACGCGGCCGCGGTCGAGGCATACCAGGAGAAGATGGCTGCCCTGGGTCACAAGATGCTCCATGAGACCGATGCCGCCGTGGCGGGCCTTGATGCGGCTGCGGTGCCGGAGAAGCTCGTGGCGGCGAACAACGATCTCGCGTCCGAGCTTAAGTGTGCAACGGAGGAGCTGCTCGGCAAGGTGCTCTATACCACGAGCTGCGCGATGAAGAACGGCTTCGCGATGTCTGACAACGTGCGCGAATAGGCCGGTCAACCGGATTAGCAACGGGGCCAAGGGAAGTTGCCGGCTCTGCCCCGTTGTTACCGCAGCGCTCCTTTGGGGTACAAGGGGAGCAACGAAAACCGCGGCGCTCGGGCTAGCTGCGCGTCCGCTCGTTTGAGGAGGCAACATGGCTATGTCTTTCGACGAACTTGTCAACAACATGGTGAACGTGAGCCTGGGCGCCGCTGCCATGGCGGCCGACAAGGGCAAAGAACTCATCGACGATCTGAGCGCCCGCGGCGCGCAGGCCCGAAGCGATGCGTCTCAAGGCGATTTCGCACGCTCCATGGCCGACGTGTTCAAGCAGGCCGGCGGGGCCGTGAGCGATGTGACCGAACGGCTGAGCGAGCAGGGCGCGACGGTTGCCGAGCGCATCTTGGACGAGCTCATCGTCGCTCGCGTGCGCCCGCTCACAACGGCCGAGCGCGCTGCCTTCGTAGCCCATGTCACGGAGCTCGTGGAGGCGGTTCCCGCCGCTGCCGTGAGCGTGCCCGTGGAGTCGGTTGCAGCCGAGGAAGCTGCCGGCGAGCAAGCGCCGGGCGATGCCGAGGGTGTTGCCGACGAGAAAACCGAGGAATAACGAAAGCGATTATCCGCCATGGACTTCGGCACGAAGAACAATCCATCGCCGCCTCCCGAGCCCTTGATTCCGGAAGAGCGAGTGCCCGGTGAGGAGCCTGAGTTCGGCCCGTCGCGCACGAGCTTTCGGCGCGAGCGCGCCGTGGACGAGGTGCCCGACGAGCCCGAGGCCATGGCGGATGTCGATAAGTACCAGCTCACCCTCACGGGGCGTCGCCGCCGTATCGCGCAGATCTTCCATATTGCACGGAAGTATGAGGTGTGGAGGAACATCACGCCGGTGCGCCTCCGCCGCATGCTCGAGGAGCTCGGTCCCATGTTCGTCAAGATGGGCCAGATCCTCTCAAATCGCTCTGAAATCTTGCCTCAGCGCTATTGCGACGAGCTGCGCCGCCTGCGCACCGAGGCCGACCCGGTTCCCTATCCCGTGGTGCTCGAGTGCCTCGAGGCAGAATACGGCAAGAAGCTCGGCGGCCTCTTCGATGCCATCGATCCTAATCCGCTCGGTAGCGCCTCGCTTGCGCAGGTCCATCGCGCTCGCCTCGTTACCGGAGAGGACGTTGCCGTAAAGGTGCAGCGTCCTGGCGCCCAACAGGTCATGGCGCAAGACATCGATATCATGCGCTCGCTCGCGCGCCTTGCGACGCGCCTCATCAAGACCGAGCAGATCATCGACTTGGGCGAGGTGGTGGAAGAGCTCTGGCGATCGTTCCGCGAAGAGACGAACTTCCTTGCCGAGGCGCGCAATCTCGACGAGTTCTATGCCTTCCACAAGCATACGCCCGGCATCTCGTGCCCGCGTTCGTATATGGACCTCTGCACTGAGCATGTCGTGGTGATGGATTACATCGAGGGCATCTCGATCTCGGAACCCGAGCTGCTCGTGCGCGCGGGCTACAAGCTCAAGGACCTGGGCAACGAGATCGTGGACGACTACGCCACGCAGGTGCTCGACGATGGCTTCTTCCATGCGGACCCCCATGCAGGCAACATCATTCTTTCGGGCGGGGTCATCTACTTCATCGACCTCGGCATCGTGGGGCGCATGTCGTCGCACGACCGCGGTGTGGTGAAAGACATCATCTTCGCCGTGGCAGAAAACGATGTGCCCAAGCTCAAGGACAGCTTTATGCGCTTCGCCATCTCGCGCGGCGACACGGCGGCCATCGACCACACGGCGTTCCTCACGGACCTCGATTACATCGTGCAGGATTTTGGCGGAAGCAATCTCAAAGACCTCGATATCGGCCGTTTCCTGACAGCGCTCATCAACCTGGCGCGCAAGAACGATATCGAGCTGCCGCCGGTGGTGACGATGTTCGCACGCGGTATGGTGACGCTCGAGGGCCTGCTTTCGGAATATATGCCCGACGTCAATATGATCGAGATCATCCAGGTGCATATCGCCCACGAGAAGAGCAGCTACGAGCGTGCGCGCGAAGCTGCGGAAGAGCTTGCGGTGGGTACCGCCCGCGCCGTCAAGGGGTCGCTCCAGACGGCGGAGTACCTCGGTCTCGCGTCGCGCATGCTCACGCGCGGCCAGCTCAAGGTGAATACCGAGCTTATGGGTTCCGACGAGGTGCTTCGGCGCCTGGGCGGCATCGTGGACCGTGCGTCGATGGCGATCGTGATCGCGGGCCTCTTCATCGGGTCGTCGGTCGTGTACTATGCGAAAATCGAGCCGGTCATCTTCGGCATCCCGATCATCGGCTTTCTCGGCTATGTTTCTGCACTCGTGCTCGCGCTCATGCTCGGTCGCGAGATTTGGCGTAACTCCCACGGCAAGCGCCGGTAGCCTGTACTCCCGGCGCTCCTTGCTGCATCGAGGCGCTCTGGCTCTCGGCGCCGTGGCTTACGAGGCGGGATTGGCGATCTCGATGTTGGAGAACGCGCCGGAATCGCGGTCGTATTCAAAAACGAGGACGCAGCAGTTGCCCAGATAGACATCTTGCTCGCAGCGCGCGTTATGCTCCCAGACCGTTTTGAACAGCTTGCTGATAGAGCCGTGCGATACGGCGAGCGCGTCTCCGGTGCATTCGTCCATGAGGCCGCGAAGGGCGCTCACGATGCGGTACCGGGCGCATGCCTGGGTCTCGCCGCCGCGCATGACCGCCGCGTCGCCTGGTTCCCATGGGCTCACCCCCAGGCGTTCAACGGGCTCCCCCTCGAATCTGCCGTAATCGCGCTCCATGAGCCCGGCGGAAGCGATGCGGGGGAGCGTAGAGAGCCCGGGGACCTCCGCTACGACGATGTCGAGCGTTTGCTGTGCGCGCCCCAGGGGCGATGCGGCTATACAGGAGAAGTTTGCTTCCTGGCTACGAAGCCATGCGGCGGCGCGCCGAGCCTGCGCCACACCCTCATCGGTGAGTGGCGAGTCGCAGCGGCCCTGGAGGATATGCTGGGTGTTGTACACCGTCTGCCCATGGCGCATGAGATAGAGCTTCTGCATCGTTACACCAGCTTTTCGTAGGCGATGCGCGTGAGATCGGTCTCGGCATCCCCTTTGGTCTTGAGCTCGAAGGTCATGAGCTCGGTGAAGCCGTGGCGGGTGAGGAACGAGCGCATGGCGACGTTGCCGGGATGCGTGTCGATCCTGAGGCTCTTGCGGCCGTTCTCCCGTGCGATGTCCTCGGCCGTCGCGAACATGAAGCCCATCACGCCGCGCTTGAGCGCGCTGGCGGCGGTGGCACAGCGATGGATGGCGGCGTAGGAGGGCGTGCAGCCGGGGGCGGTCTGCGGGGTGAGCCAGGTGAGCTCAGGCATGCGGTATTCGGGGTCCTCGTCGAAGCGAAGGGCAAGCGTGCCGAGCAGCGAGCCGGAGGCGTCAACGGCGACCCAGCAGGCGTCGAGGGCGAGGTCTCCCTCAACGCTCGCGCGGTTGGGATAACCGTGCTGCCATTGCTCGATACCGAATCGCGCGATGGAGTGCTTGCCGTCTTCGAGTATCTCCATGACGCGGTCCGCCTCGCCGGGCAGCGCGCGCCGCATGGTCAGGGTGTCGTTCATGGTGAAAGCCTCTCGATGGTATGCGCCCGCGGGCGCTCGATTGACCGGCTGCATTACGATAGGCGTTTTCTCCGCTCGCGCAAGGGCCACCCGCCGACTCAAGAAAGCGGCATAATTGTATGAGAGGTTCCGGTTGAGAAGCCGATGCGAGGGCCTGCCTCGTGAGGGGCGGTAGGGGAGGAACGACATGCAGGACGTCCAGGATATGCTGCCGCTCTTTGATAGCGAATCGCCGGACCCGGGTTCTGGCGTTTCAAGTGACCCACATGAACCGGGTTCTGGCGTTTCATACGCCATCGACATCGATCGCTGCATGCACTGCGGCGATTGCGTTCGCGCCTGCCCCTTTGGCGCCATCGCCGCCGGTCCGATGGGCCGCACCCTTCGCATCCTGGAAGATCGCTGCACTGCTTGCGGCACCTGTCACGAGGCGTGCCCCACCGGCGCCGTCTACGAACGCAGGGAACGTTAACCCGGCACCGCCCTTCCATCATCCGTGAGACACTTTGACCCGGCACAAGTGTCTCATTCCAAGGGTGGCTGCCATGCGAGGGGCATCCCCGCCGCGAGTGCAAGGCCTTCCGCAGGGCGGGGCCATATGCTCCCGGCGCGCCGGGAGGACGCCCTTAGTACGAAAAGAAGTCGAAGCGTGGCGGCAGCTCCTTCACGCGGTGGGTGCCCGGCTTCTCACCGAGGCTTTCTACCAGGGCATCCGTCGAGTCAAGCACGTGCTCCCAGGAGAAGAACGCCTCGGGTGCGATGTCGAAGTGTTCGCAGATGAGCTCGCATCCGGCAGGCACGATGCCATGCATGAGGACGGTTGCCACGCGCAGCTCGAGGAACGCGTCGACGAGCGCCTGATGCATGAGCGCGTCGCCCGCAGTCTGGTCATCCTTCTGCACCGCCTTGGCCGCCTTGCTCGCGTCGCTCCAGCGCTTATTGGCGGCGCGCAGGAAGGCGTCGCACACGCCGAGCGCGCGATGGAGCTCGGTGCGCCACATGGCCTGCTCGAAGGCGAGGGCTGCCTGCTCGGCGGCCTCTGTCGCCTCAGTCGAAGCTTCGCCTGCGGGAATGCATCCCGTGCGCACCGTGCTCGGGTCGCCGTCCTTTTCGGCAACGCCGTAGAAGCACGAACGCGCCAAGCGGTTGAACACACCGGTAAGGAGCGTTCCCTCCTTGAGCACCGGGTCGATCACGCGCTTGTCGTCGCGGGCAAGGAGCGGCGTTCCATCGGGGTTCTTGCCCGTCTCGCGCAGATCGTATGCCTTAGGGCTGAAACTCACCGGCTTCTCGCCAAGGCCCAGTGAGAGGAAGTGGGCGCGCAGCTGTTCGGCGCTGTAGTGGTCGAGGAGCTCGCTTGCGGGCGGCGGCGGGGTCTTGGAGCTCGAGCTTGCCTTCTTGCCCATGTAGAGCACATGATAGTTTGCCACGAGCGTGCTCTGCTGCATATTCCAGCCGAGCGCTTCCCACATCGCCGTCTGCGCGATTCCGTAGAAGTAGATGTTGTCCTGACCGATGAACTGGTACACGTGCGCCTCGGGGTCGCACCACCAGTCGCGCCAGTCGTGCGCAGCGTAGCGCGTGCCGCCGGCCTGTTCGTCTGCCGCAAGCGCCGTGCGCGTGAAGCTGACGGGCGCCCAGAGGCTCTCGGGCCAGACCCAGCAGGTGAGGCCGGAGCAGCCGCATTCATCGGTTACGGGAACGCCCCAGGCGATGTTGCCCGTAAGGCGGAACGGCACGAGCGCCTTGCCGGAGCGGAAGCGCACGCCGCCTGCTCCGAGCACCTCGTGCGCGTCGTCGCGTTCGCGCCAGCTCGGGAAGGTCACGGTGAACGAGCTCTTGTTGCCCTCGGGCTCTGTCACGGTGTGTGGCGGCAGCTCGTCCTCGATGGCGTCGAATGCCTCGCGGAACTTGTTCTGGATGTAGAGCTGCGGCGGGTTAAGCCACTCTTCGAGGGTCTTTACCACCACGGAGCGCACCGTCTCGTCGCCCTCGAGCTTCTTGGTGAAGCCTTTCAGGAAGTCGAGGTAGGACGGGAGGTCGAAATAGATGTTGTCCACGGGGCGAAGCTCCGGGGTCTCGCCGGTGAGCGCGCTCCTGGGCGCGATGAGCTCCTCCGGTTCGAACTGATGTCCCAGGTCGCACTCGTCCGCATAGGCTTTCTCGGACTTGCAGCCCTGGATGGGGCACCTGCCCGTGACCTGGCGCCCGTTCAGGAACTGCTGTGCCACCGGGTCGAAGAACTGCTTGGTTGCGCGCTTCTCGAGCACGCCCTGCTCCTTGAGGCGCAAGATGATCTCGTCGGTCATCTGCTCGTGAACATGCGCGGCGGGTTCGAGGGCGCTGCCACCGAAGAAGTCGGGCTCCACGTCGTAGCCGGCGAGCGTCGCGGCTTGGCTCTCGTGGTTCGCCTCCACATAATCGGAGATGCGCTTTTCGTAGCCCTGTTCGTCATGCAGCTTGCGATAGCTCTCCATGATAGGGCTGCCGTAGCAGTCGGTACCAGAGACGAACAACACGTTCTCGCGGCCGATGCGGTCGCGCAGGAAGCGCGCGTAGAAGTCGGCGGGAATGAAGACGCCGCCCACATGGCCGAAGTGCAGGTTCTTGTTGCCATAGGGCATGCCGGCCGTTACGATGGCGCGTTGCGGCCAGGTGGGGCGCGAATCTTTGCTCAGCTTGGATGCCATGCAGCCTCCCTGCTTTGGTCGAAACATCCAGATAGGCAACCATTATGGCACAGCACGCCAGATTCCGTGTATGCTTGGACACATGAGATGCCGAAGCAACATACACACGTTCGAGGACGAGGATTTCCTCAAGCGCATGACCCAGTGCTCTGCCGTGACGTTCATCATCGGGTTGGCGGCGACGCTCGTGTTCGCGGTCGTGCTCGCCGTGTGCGTCCCCGGGGGCTTCGATGGCCTGCTCGTGGGGATATTTTCCGAGGACGGGCGAGGAATCGTAGACTACCTGCTCTGGATTGCGTGGGTCGCGGTGGCGCTCGTGGTCTCGCTTGCGGCGCACGAGCTCGTGCACGCCATCTTCTTCAAAGCATTCGCTCCGGCGGGCACCCGCGTGTCGTTCGGTGCCAACTGGAAGCGCGGCATGCTTTACGCGTGCGCCGAGGGCATCGTGTACACGCGTAGGCAGTACCTCATCATCGCGCTTGCGCCCACGTTCGTCGTGACGCTCCTGGTGGTTGCAGCTGGGCTTGCGTGCGGCTGCCCCGTAGCGGGCGCCTTCACGGCGGTGCTCCATCTAACCGGGTGCGCAGGCGACTGGGGGTACGTCCATGAGCTTCGCGCCGATCCTCTCATCACGCATTGCGAGGACACCTCGTACGGTGTGTGCTTCTACGGTGATGATGAGGATTGCGACGCCGCCTTTGGCGAGGAGCAAGAGGGGGTGCGCTCATGACGCGCCTGCTGCTCCATGCCTGCTGCGCCCCTTGTTCGCTCGAACCCGTGCGCCTGCTCTGCGAGGAGGGCTTCGAACCAACGATTTGCTGGACGAACCCGAACATACAGCCCGTTGAGGAGCACGATCGCCGCCTTACCGAGCTTCGGCGTTGGTGCGCGGTGGAGGGCATCCCGCTCATCGAGGCGGAGGAGGACGCTGTTCGATGGGAACGCTCGGTGGCACCCATTGGCGCCGAGGCGCGCGAGCGCCGGTGCCGCGCCTGCTATGCGATGCGCCTTGCTGAGGCCTGCCGCGTTGCAGAGCGCGAGGGCTTCACCCATATCGCGACGACACTCGCCGTCTCGCCGTATCAGCTGTTCGAAACTTGCAACGACGTGCTTTGCCGGCTTGCCTCGGCGCGCGGCCTCACGCCGGTAATCCGCGATTTTCGCCCCTGGTATCCCGAGGCAACGCGTCGTTCTCGCGAGCTCGGGATGTATCGGCAGAACTACTGCGGGTGCCGTTTTTCCGCTGCCGAGGCCGCGCTTGACCGCGCTCGCCTGCGCGATGAGCGCCGTGCCGCGAAGAAGCATTGACGTTTTCCAGCTCGAGCCTCGAAACAGTACCTTTTGGGCGCTTGGTTGGGTGGGTCGCCCTTGTGTTTCCGGTGACCTGCGGTCTTGCTGCTTGATCGCCGCGCTGTTCCGCGCGCACCGATAAAAAAGCAGCGATTTGAGCGCTGAGCTGCCTTCGCCTTGTCCGGCGGCCCGAGACGGCTTTCAGTATGAGGCGAAGGCGCCCCTTTCATTCCCGGCCGCTAGGATTAAAATGACTATCAGAACGCAATAGTCATTTTTTTGGAGGCTGAGGAATGGAGCGCATGGCAGAGAGCGCGCCAGGCAACAGGGCGGAGGCCGCCAGGGCGGGCACCAAAGCGGGCGGTGGCCACGCAGGGGTGGCGCTGGTCGTCATTCTCGCGATGACATTCATGGAGATTCTCGACGGCACCATCGTAAACGTCGCGCTTCCCTCTATGCAGCAGGAACTCGGGGTGGATATGGCGTCCATCCAGTGGGTCGCAAGCATCTACAGCATCGTGACCTGCGCGGCGCTCCTCGTGTTCGGACGCCTCGGCGATATGTTCGGCAAGGTTCGCATCTTCCAGGTTGGCGTGGCGCTCTTCACTGCGGGATCGGCGCTCTGCGCGCTTTCGGGAACGTTCGAGATGCTTGTCGTTGCTCGCGCCGTCCAGTCGCTTGGCGGCGCGGCTTCGCTCGCCAACAACCAGGGCATCATCACCGAGACCTTCCCAGACAGTCGCGGTCGCGCGCTCGGGCTCGTGGCGACGTTCACCGCGCTCGGCGCCATGTGCGGCCCCACGCTCGGCGGTCTCATCGTGGCGACGCTTCCGTGGGAGTTCATCTTCATCATCAACCTGCCCATCGGTCTCATCTCGTTTGTCGTCGGGCTCAAGGTGCTCAGCAACCGTCGCCCTGCGCACCGCCCGTCGTTCGATGCGCTCGGCACGGTGCTGCTCATCCCCTCCATCCTGTTAATCTTCTTCGCCATCACGCTCATGGAGCGCGGGGCCGCGCCCTTTACTATCGGCATGCTTGTGTGCGGGATCGGGCTGCTCGTTGCCTTCGTCGTGGTGGAGAACCATGCGAAGTCGCCGCTCGTAACACTCGGCGTCTTTCGCGACGTTCGCTTCGTCATCGACCTTATCAACATGGCGCTCGTGTTCCTCGCCATGGCGGCCTATACGTTCATCTTCCCGTATTACCTGCAGGAGGCGCGTGGCATCGGCGCGGGTGTGGCGGGCCTTATCATGGCGTGCTATCCGCTCGTCAACTCCATCGTGGGTCCCATCTCGGGCGCCGTATCGGACAAGGTGGGGTGCGAGAAGCCCACGCTCGTGGGGCAGATCATCTACACCTGCGGGCTCGCCATCATGGGCTTCGTGGCGCTCGATACGCCGCTTTTCGTGCTCATTCCCTGCATCATGTTTACCTCGCTTGGTAGTGCCATCTTCCAGGCCCCCAACAACTCCATGGTAATGGGGCACGCGCCCGAGGGATCGCTCGGCTTCGTGGGGTCGCTCGGCAACCTCATGAGGTACCTGGGACAGTCCGTGGGCATCACGGCGGGTTCGGCGCTGCTCTACGGCGGCATGTCGCAGTCGATCGGCTATCCGGTCACGAGCTATATCGAGGGGCGCCCGGATGTGTTCATGGATGGCATGCATCTTGCGTTCCACGTGCTTGCGGTCATCGTGCTCGCCAGCGTGGTGCTCGCGCTCGTTCGCGAGTGGCTGAACTATCGGGAGCGCCGCGCCCGCTCGACGGCGCGGTAGGTGAGAGACCTATGCCGGCCATCTTTACTCAGCGGAACCGCGATGAGCTATACCGTCGCATGATCGAGGTGGGCTGGGAGCAGCTCGTCGAGGGCGGCATTCGTTCCCTGCGCGTGGAACGGGTTGCGGCAGCGGTGGGTATCGCCAAGGGCACGTTCTACCACTTCTTTGACTCCAAGGACGACTTCATCTACGCCATGCTCATGGAGAATCGCCAGCACGCGGTGGACGTGCTCGAGCGCACGCGCGAGGAGGCGGGCGCTCCGCTCGATCGCGCGCGCATGCGCTCGTGGCTCGAGCTTCTCTGGCGGTCGGATCGAAACATCTTCCGCATCGCAACGGCTGAGGAGTACCGTTATCTCGTGCGAAGTCTGCCCAGCGAGCGGACGCTCGACCCCGCATCCGACGGCGCGCTCGTGCGTTGGATCGTGGACGAGGTTGCCAACGCGCGGCCTGGGGTGGATGTCGCTGCCGTGCAGAACCTGCAGTTCGCGCTCGCGCTCACGCTGCTGAACCGTAGCCTTCTGCGCGCTGAGGCGCTGGAGCGCACCGTCGATGCCCTGATCGACGACACATTGGATGAGCTATTCGGCAGGTCTGGTTAAGCGCTGTCTGTCCTTGGATTCGGGCAGGGTTTTCGGGTGGGCCGCTGCTCGTCAGCGTTTGAAGCGCAGGTCACGCGGCACATAAGGTCGGTGCGGAGGTCGCGCTTCGTTAGTTCTTGCGACGCTTGTTGCATGCCGGTCGGCAGCAGACACTCGCGAACACGTACACACAGTAGCCGAAGAGCGCGGCGCATCCGGCACCGAGGAACACTCCGGCGAGAGCAATCGGGGTTATCTCGTGCATGACATGGTCTCCTTCCCGTGGCGGGCTCAAGGTGTTCGACACCCGCAGGATTCATGGTCGGAAGCCCGAATTCTTCCTCGCATGTTTCATCTGAAACATGCGAAATGCGGGCGAATCCAAGATTCCTCGGCAGCGACATACAAGTGCCGCAGGGGCTTCACGGGCATGTCCTGCTGTGGAACCCAGTACAGCACGAGGACGGTAAAGGTGGTATTAAACTCGAGCGCCTGGATATTAAAATGTCATAAAGATGCAGGTAGACAGTGCATTGCCCATGAAGAACGAATGCGTTTCGCCCGCGGTGCCGCGCTATACTGAAGAGCAGCGAGAGGGAGGTGGCAGATGGGTGAGGCGAACGTGCGGGCACCGCGACGCGAAGGGCGAGCGGTGGCGCATCTTGGCGTCATGTGCGCGCTCTTGGCGTTATCGACCGCGATCGGTCTTGGCTTTCACGAGCTGGGTTTTACCGATTCGAGCATCATCTCGCTCTACATCCTATCGACGCTGCTCACCGCAACGGTCACATCGGGGCGCATGTACACGCTGCTTTCGTCTGCGCTCTCGGTGGTGCTCTACAATTTCTACTTCGTCGTGCCGCGCTTTTCGCTCGAGTCACTCGACACGAGCTACCTGGTCACGTTCGCCATCATGTTCGTCGCCGCCATCGTTGCCTCGGAACTCACGAACCATATCGCGCGAAACGCTCGCGAGGCGCGGCGGACGGCATATCGCACGAGTGTGCTCCTTGAGACGAACCAGCTGCTTCAGCAGGCGGATGGCCCCGGAAGCATCGCGCGAATAGCGTTGAGCCAGCTCTCGAAGCTTCTCGACGGCCCGGTGGCGTTCTATCCTGCCGAAGGGGACGGTCTTGGCTCGCCGCTGGTGCGCAACGGGGACGATGAGGCGATGCCGGCAGCAATTGCAGAGAATGCCCGTGTGAACGCATTGCGCGCGCTCCGGTCTACCAAGTTCGCGAAGGACGCCGCTTCGACGGGTGCCGCGCCCGCTTCCGCGCCGCCCGCGAACGCCGAAGCTTCGGAAATCGTTGCCATTCCCTTGGGAGATGGCTTATTCCTGCCCGTGCGCACGCACGACGAGGTGTTCGGCGTGGTGGGCATTCGCGCTGCCGACCGCGACATCGACTCGTTCGAGCTTTCCATTGCTCGTTCGATCATCGGTGAGTGCGCGCTCGAGCTTGCTCGAGAGCGGGAGGCGCGCGAGCGTGAAGAGGCCGCCGTGCTCGCGCGCAACGAGCAGCTTCGAGCGAACCTGTTGCGCTCGCTTGGCCATGACCTGCGCACGCCGCTCACGGCGATCTCGGGCGCAGCGGCGATTCTACGCGATGATTCCGGCCGTCTTGCGCCCGATCAACGGCGTGCGCTTCTGGATGACGTGTACCATGACTCGCTTTGGCTCATCGATATGGTCGAGAATCTGCTCACCATCACGCATTTCGATGAAGGCACCGTCAAGCTCACCTTGAACTCCGAGCTCATCGATGACATCTTCGAAGCCGCTGTATCGCATCTCGCGAACCAAGCGGGCGAGCACCGTATCGTCATCGAGCCCGCGGAAGAGATTCTTCTCGTGCGCATCGATGCAAGCCTCATCATCCAGGTGCTCACAAACCTCGTGGGCAACGCCATCAAGTACACCCCGGCAGGTTCGATTATCCGGCTGTACGCACGGCGTGAGGGGGCGTTTGTGCGCGTGACGGTTGCAGACGACGGGCCGGGCGTGGCGGACGACGACAAGCCGCATGTGTTCGATCGCTTCTATTCCGGTGCGAAGGCAGAGCGGCCGGCAGATGCGCAACGGAGCTTTGGCTTGGGGCTCGCGCTCTGCCGTTCCATCGTCGAGGCGCACGGCGGCGCTATCGAGGTGCACGACAACGTGCCCCATGGCGCCGTCTTTTCGTTCACGCTTCCCGCAGAGGAGGTTGCGATTCATGGATAAGGAATCGAAATGGGCGGCATCGGCCGGTGCGGATGGCGCGGTGCTCTCCGTCCTTGTGGTAGAAGACGATGCGGCGGTGCGTCGTCTCATCGCGACGGCGCTTGCCATGCATGGCTACCATGTGGAGGTCGCCGCTACAGGTGAGGCGGCGATTCTCGAGGCCGCCTCGCATGGGCCCGATCTTGTTCTGCTCGATTTGGGTCTTCCGGATGTGGACGGCATCGTCGTCATCAAGAAGCTGCGCTCATGGTCGAACGTGCCGATCATCGTGATTTCGGCGCGCATCGAGGAGACGGATAAGATCGAAGCGCTCGATACGGGAGCGGACGACTATCTCACGAAGCCGTTTTCCGTGGAAGAGCTTCTCGCCCGCGTGCGTGCCTGGCAGCGACGTGCTCGCATGTCGCTCGGTGACGACCCGGGCGAGAGCGTGTTCGAGAACGGTCCTTTGCGCGTGGACTATGCGGCGGGATGCGCGTATCTCAACGGTGAAGAGTTGCATCTCACGCCCATCGAGTACAAATTGCTCGTCCTCATGTGCAAAAACGTGGGAAAGGTGCTCACCCACACGTACCTCACGCACGAGATTTGGGGCACATCGTGGGACTCCGACATCGCGAGCCTGCGCGTCTTCATGGCGACGCTTCGGAAGAAGATCGAGCGCGACCCCTCGCAGCCGAAGCTCATCCAAACGCATGTAGGCGTCGGCTACCGCATGCAACGGCTGTAAAGCTGCAGTCGCACCAGGCACCCCCGACCGGCTGCGCAGGGTGCCCGAGGTTGCCGCGAAAGCCGAGCGCGCACGCCTTCGTGCGGCGCCCGAAGGCTTGAACGGCAAGATCGGGCACCCTGCGCAGCCGGGCATTAAGATGCCACAAAGATATGGCCAAACCCCTTGAAGCTGCTTTTTCCCGTGACTAAGATGCTTTCGCAATCGCGGATGTGCTACCGGCACTCCGTGATCAGGGAAGGAGAGGTTTCATGGGAAGCAGTTTGGGCTCAGGTGCCCCGGCATCCGTCGCCGCAACGGATCTGGATGCGCTCGATGCCATCCGCAAGGCACCCATCGACGGCGTGTTCGTCGAACTTGAGACGGCGCGCGTAGGGCTCGCCTCGGACGAGGCAGCCGTACGCCAGGGGCGCTCCGGAAAAAACGTCATCCAAAGCGAGAAGAAGAAATCGCCCGTCATCGCGTTCCTCGCGAACTTCACGCACCTCATGGCGGTGCTTTTGTGGGTCGCGGGCACCATCGCGTTCATCGCGGGGCTCCCGGAGCTTGGCGTCGCAGTGTGGCTCGTGAACATCATCAACGGCGTGTTCAGCTTCTGGCAGGAGGCGCGTGCGAGCCAGGCGACCGAGGCGCTCAAGAAGATGCTGCCGGCCTATGCCACGGTGATTCGCGACGGCCAGGAGCAGAAGATCCTGGCAGAAGACCTCGTGCCGGGCGACATCATGCTCCTTGCCGAGGGCGACAAGATCTCTGCAGACGCGCGTGTCATCGCGAGCTCGGACTTGCAGGTGAATCAATCCACGCTAAACGGCGAGTCCACCCCGTCGCGCAAGACCGCGGACGCGGTGCTCGAAGAGGGGCTTTCCGCCGCGGAGATTCCCAACCTCGTCTTCGCTGGCACGAGCGTGTCCGAAGGCAACGGCCGCGCAGTGGTGTTTCGCATCGGCATGGACACGGAGTTCGGCAAGATCGCGAGCCTCACGCAGAACATGCAGGCGGCGGAGAGCCCGCTCACGCGCCAGCTCAACCGCCTCACGAAGCAGGTCACGATCTTTGCCATGTGCATGGGCATCGCGTTCTTCTGCCTGTCCCTGTTCGTGGTGCACGAGCCGTTCGCGTCATCGTTCATCTTCGCGCTCGGTATGGTCGTGGCATTCATTCCCGAAGGCCTCCTGCCTACGGTGACGCTTTCGCTCGCCATGGCGGTGCAACGCATGAGCCGCCGGAACGCCCTGGTGAAGAAGCTCGATTCCGTGGAGGCGCTCGGCTCCACGAGTGTGATCTGCACGGATAAGACCGGTACGCTCACGCAGAACGAGATGACCGTGAACCATCTGTGGACGGCGACACGCGAATACGAGATCACCGGCGTGGGGTACGCGCCCGAGGGCCATATAGAGGCCGAGGGGCGCAGTTGGCGCGCTGTGGACGATGCCGACCTCGAGCTCTTGCTCGAAGGCGGGTTGCTCTGCGGCAACGCGCGTCTCGCCGAGCCGGAAGAGGAGGGCAAGCGCTACGAGGTCTACGGCGACCCCACGGAGGCGTGCCTCATCGTTTCCGCGCAGAAGGGCGGCATCGATCGAGCCGAGCTCGAGGCGCGCATGCCCCGCGTGAAGGAGCTGCCGTTCGAGAGCCGCCGCAAGCGCATGACGACCGTGCACGCCCTTGAGTACCCGCTGGAAGGGGCGCGCCGCATCGCTTTCACGAAGGGCGCACCGAACGAGGTCGTGCGGCTTTCGACCCATGTGCGCGTGAACGGCGTGGTCGAGCCTATGACCGAGGAGCTCCGTGCACACATCATGGAGGCGAACGACACCTACGCCGCCGACGGCCTGCGCGTGCTCGCGGTGGCGTACCGCCCGCTCGACGGTGCGAACGCGGAGGAGGGCATTCCCGATGCCATGAGCGATTACACGCCCGAGAATATCGAGTGCAACCTCACCTTCGTGGGACTCGAGGTCATGATGGATCCACCTCGTCCTGAAGTCGCGGCGGCTGTGGCGGAGTGCCATCGCGCGGGTATCCGCATCGTCATGATCACGGGCGACTACGGTCTCACCGCAGCGAGCATCGCGCGGCGCCTGAAGATCGTGGAGGGCGAGGGGCTATCTGTCATCTCGGGTTTCGAGCTTTCGAAGATGGGCGATGAAGAGCTCAAGGAGAAGCTCGCCGGTCAAGTTGTCTTCGCCCGCATGGCACCTGAACAGAAGCTCCGTGTGGTCACGGCGCTCCAGGAGATGGGCGAGATCGTGGCCGTGACGGGTGATGGCGTGAACGATGCTCCCGCGCTCAAGAAAGCCGATATCGGTGTTGCCATGGGCATTACCGGCACCGATGTGGCGAAGGAGGCGGCCGATATGATCTTGACGGACGACAACTTCGCCTCGATCGTCGCCGCGATCGAGGAAGGGCGCGCGGTCTACAGCAACATCCGCAAATTCTTGCTCTACATCTTGAACTCCAATGCGCCTGAAGCGGTGCCGAACGCGGTCTACCTGCTCTCGGGTGGCGCTGTGCCGTTGCCGCTCACAACCATGCAGATCCTTACCATCGATCTGGGCACGGATATGCTGCCGGCGCTGGGCCTGGGCACTGAACCGCCGGAGGAGACCATCATGGATCAGCCCCCGCGCGATCCCAACGAGCGCCTCCTCAACCGCCGCGTACTCGTGAAGGCCTTCCTGTGGTATGGCCTTATGGCCTCGATCGTCGCCATGGCGGGCTATTTCCTGGTGAACATGCTCGCCGGTTGGCCGGGGATCCCGCTCGCCGGGTTGGGCAACGATAGCGACCCGGTTTACATCCAGGCGACGACCATGACGCTTGCAGGCATCATCTTCGCACAGATCGGCCAGGTCATGAACTGCCGCACCGAGACCACCTCGGTATTCAAGATTGGTCTCTTCTCGAACCGCCGCATCCTCATAGGCATCGTGTTCGAAGTGGTGCTGCTTGTGATTCTCACCACGTTCCCGCCGCTGCAAGGCGTGTTCCACACCGCGCCCCTGGCCTGGCAGGATTATGCGTTCCTCTGCTGCATCCCGCCTGTGGTCATCGCCATCGAAGAGGTTCGCAAGGCATGGCTGCGCCGTCGCGAGCGGGCGCGTGCCGCCGCGAAGCGCTAGAGTTGAGGGTATACACCATCTGAAAGGTGGAGATTATGAACGTCATTATCGTAGGCATGGGCTTTATCGGATCGGGGCTCGCGTGGAAACTCGCGCGACAGGGGTTTTCGGTCACGGCGGTCGACCAAGACCAGAAAGCACTCGATGCGCTGGGCGATTCGTTCCCCGGCAAACGCGTGTGCGGCATCGGCCTCGACCGCGACGTGCTTCTGCGCGCGGGAATCGACCGCACGGATGCCGTCGTTTCCTGCATGCGCTCCGACGAGGCGAACATCGTGGTGGCGCACGTCGCCCGCTCGACGTTTCGCGTGCCCCGCGTCATCGCGCGTCTGCACGATCTTACGAAGGCCGATACGTACCGTCGCCTGAACATCCAGACGGTCTCGCCCAATGCTTGGGGCATCGCGCGCATCGGCGAGCTTCTTACCTATAACCATCTCGATAACGTGTTCGAAGTGGGATCGGGCGATGTGCGCCTGGTTCGCGCGGACGTGCCGGCGCTGCTCGACGGTGCCACGGTGCGCGAGATCTCCGCGCTCGGCGAGGTGCAGATCGTGAGCGTCTCGCACGATAACGAAACGTTCATCCCCACGCAGGGCACCGTGCTCGCCGCCGGCGACATCATCTACGCCGCCGTGGCGACCTCTGCCAGCAGGAAGTTCAAGCAGATGCTCGGCATCACCGATTAGGAGGAATCATGCAGGTCATCATTGTCGGCGGCGGCAAGACCGGCGCCCATCTCGCCTCCCGCCTTACGGACGACGGCATCGCGGTCACGGTCATCGAGCAGCGCGCTGAGGTCGTCGAGCGCGTGCGTCAGATATGCCCGAGCGTTTCCGTTATCGAGGGGAGTGGTTCGGATCCCGAGGTCTTGGAGCGCGCGGGCGTGCGCATCGCGGATGCTGTCGCAGCTGTGACGGGATTGGACGAGACGAACCTCGTGACGTCGATGCTCGCGAAGATGGAATATGCGGTGCCGCGTGTCGTGGCGCGCGTGAACAACCCGGCGAACGCGTGGATGTTCACACCGGTGAACGGAGTGGACGTGGGTGTGAATCAGGCTGAAATCACGGCGCGCTTCGTTATCGAGGGCATGGATGTGCATGACATGTACACGCTCATGAAGCTCGGCCGAGACGAGCACAGCATCGTTCAGGTAACGGTGGGCGCGCATGCCCGCGTGGCGGGACTCGCCCTCAAGGACATCCCGTTCCCGGCGGAGACCGTCGTGACCGCCGTGGAGCATGAGGGCAGCCTCATCGTGCCGAACGGTGGCACCGCCTTGGAGTCGGGCGATGAGGCGATCATCTTCACGAGCGAGGAAGGCCGCGACGAGATTCGCCGCCTCTTCTCATAAAGGCAGCGTGCGGCTACCTCGCTTCAGAACGGGTCGTTTCGTTTCGGCATCCGTGCTAAGCTATTCAGCCGGATAAGAAAGCGAGGTAGCCATGCGTACCGATGATTTCGATTACAACCTGCCCGAGGAGCTCATAGCTCAGGCGCCGGCGGAGCCGCGCGACTCGTGCCGCCTGCTCGTGCTGCACCGCGACGAGCCGCTCGCGACTACGGGCGACGTCGTGCCGCTCGATGCGGGCGGCTGCGTGGAGCACCGGCATTTCTACGACATCATCGACTATCTGGAGCCTGGCGATCTTCTCGTGGCGAATGAGACGCGCGTGATGCCGGCGCGTCTCATCGGGCGCAAGGCGAAGACGGGCGGTATGGCCGAGACGCTCTTGCTCACTCGTCGCGAGGACCAGGATTCGCTTGGTCATGTGTGGGAATGCCTCGTGAGCCCCGGCAAGCGCCTCAAGCCCGGTGCGGTCATCGAATACCGTGCGGGCGGTCCGCACGCGCCCGAAAGCGCGCCCGTGGTGCTTGTGGGGGAGGTGCTTGACTTCGTGCCCGATAGCCGCGGCGGACGTCTCGTGCGCTTTACGCCGCAGGGCGAGAACGCATCGGGCGCGCCGCGCACGCTCGACGAGGCGATCCATGCCGCGGGGCACGTGCCGCTGCCGCCCTATATCACCGATTACGAGGGAGATCCCGAGAAGTACCAGACCGTCTACGCTATGAGCGAGGAGCACTCCGCCGCCGCCCCCACGGCCGGGCTCCATTTCACGCCCGAGCTCATCGAGCGCATCAAGCAGAAGGGGGTCGGCTGGGCGACGGTCGAGCTCGAGGTGGGGATCGACACCTTCCGCCTTGTGGAGGAGGACGATCCCGCCGAGCACGTCATGCATACCGAGCGCTACCACGTGCCGCAGTCGGTTGTAGATGCCGTGCACGCCACCAAGGCGGCGGGGCACCGCGTGATCGCCGTGGGCACGACGGCGGTGCGCTCGCTTGAGAGCGCGTGGGACGCCCAAGCCGCTGCGTCCGAGCCACCCGTTGTCGCGCGCCGGTTCGAAGGCGCTCCCGGTTCGGCAGTGGAGGGCACGGGCGATATCGTGGCACGGGAGAACGCGACGACGAACCTCTACCTCATGCCTGGTTCCACCTACCATGTGGTCGACGCGCTTATCACGAACTTCCACGTGCCGCGTTCGACCCTCATGATGCTCGTCTCCGCGCTCGCTACGCGCGAGCAGATCATGGATGCCTATCGCGAGGCCGTGCGGGAACGCTACCGCTTCTTCTCGTTCGGCGACGCCATGCTCATCGAGTAAGCCCGTCCGCTGCCTGGGGCTCTCGGACGCGGGCCTTGCCTCGGCGCTTGCGCGGGCGGAAAGGGCGGGCGGAAAGATGCTGACGTTGCAAAAAGCGGATGCCTGCGGCCCCGATGTCCGCAGGGGCGTATATCATTGGTAGAGAGATTCGTTCGTCTACGATCGACATGGGAGAGAACGATGGTTGACGATTTCGATACCAAGATTGATGGCATGGAAAACGAGCAGGACGGCGTCTTGGAGGGCGCTGCCGATGTCGATGCGCCCGCCTCCGATCCTGCCGCGGCCACCGCTAACGAGGTCGATGCGCCCGAGGGAGCCGCAACGGCCAATGCGCCCGAGGACGCGGGTGCGGCGGCAGATGATGCGCCACGCATCCCCGAGTTCCTGCAGCATCCCGCCACGGGAGCCGCGCCCCGAACATCCCAGGTGGTAGACGAGGAGCCCGTGCCAACCGAGGAAGCTCCTGGGGCCTCGCCGGTCGAGGCGGTCGGCTCATTCTTCTCCGAGGGGGCGGCGGCGGTGCGTGAGATGAGCGCCGCCCGCAAGGCGCATGCCGAAGCGCGCGAGCAGCTCGAGCAGCTCGATGCCACGATCGCCGACGAGGAGACGGAGCTCGCTCATCGGCGCGAGGTCGCTGCAAACTACCATGCGATCATATCCAGCGAAACCGCGCGTCGAGACGGCGCAACCAAGGCCGAGCAGGCGGCGGAGGCCGAGCAGGCGCGCATCCAGGGAGAAATCGATGCACTCAAAGAGCGCTTGCAGCAGATGAAGGACGCGGACTCCCAAACCGAGAAGCGCCTCAAGGCGGCTCTTGATGCCGCCGAGGCCCGGGAGGCGTCGTCGCGCGAGAACGGCGCGCGCCTGCAGCGCCGGCTCGACGATGCGAAGCGGAACCTCGAGAAGGCCGAGGAGGATCAGAAAAACGGCGTCGCCGCCGCGCAGGCAGCGGTGGAAAGCGCCGAGTCTCGCCTCGCTATGCTCCACGACGAGTATGCCGAGGTCCAGCGCAACCCCTCGGCAAATTCCGCTGCCTATAGCGTGCGCGCTGACGAGCTGCAGACAGAGATTTCCGATGCTGCCCACGAGTTGCAGTCCGCACGGGACGACCTTCCCCGCATCACGCAGGAGCTTGAAGACGCTCTCGCCCATGCTCGAAAGGCGGTTTCCGAGGCCGAAAAGCCTATGGACGACGCGAAGCAGGCCTTCCGCGAGGTGAGCTCTGCCGCAGACGAGGCGCGCAACACCTACCGCGAGGCGAAGGATGACGCAACGGAACGCCAGCGCAAGCTGAAGGAAGAGATCTCCGGCAAGGAAAAGGAGCGCCGCGCGCAGGAGCAGGCGGCAGAAGATGCCCGTGCCGAAGCCTCGGAAGCCCAGGCGCTCATTGACGAGGCGAACGATATCCATGCGCATCCCGAGGTTACCGAGACGATTGCCGCGCGCCTCGAGGCGGACCGGGCGGAGCGCGAGGAGCAGGCCGTTGAGGTGGAGCAGCTCGCGAGCACAGAGAAGGCGGTGCGTGAGCGCACGCGTGGGTCGCGAGCGAGGTTCATCGGCGCCATCGTGGGCATCGTGGTGCTCGTGGTCGCCGTCATTGCGCTCGTCATCGTGTTCATGAACCGATAGCTCACTTCTGTGCGTAGATCGATTATCGCGGTGGGCCTGTAGCCTTGTAGCTGCAGGCTCGCTGCTTCGCGCTTCGCTTCCGAAACCCTCTGAAGCTGCGGCGTTCTTCGTGCCGCCCCTTGACTTGGAGTTCACTCCACCATCTACCATGGGTGGCGACATGGCCATGGGTGCCATGAGACGGCAAGCTCACATAACAGAGGGGATGCGCATGCTGTACAAGGATTTTCAGGGGCTCAAGCTTTCGGCACTCGGTATGGGTGCCATGCGTTTGCCGGTGATCGACGGCGACGATACCAGGATCGACCAAGCCGCTACGCAGGAGATGGTCGATTATGCCATCGAGCACGGCATCAACTACTTCGACACCGCGTGGGGCTACCACGGTGGGCAGTCCGAGATCGCCATGGGCAAGGCGCTCAGCAAGTATCCCCGCGACTCGTTCTACCTTGCTACGAAGTTCCCCGGCTACGACCTTTCCAACATGGACAAGGTCAAGGAGATTTTTGAGAAGCAGCTCGAGAAGACGGGGATGGAGTACTTCGACTTCTACCTCATCCATAACGTCTGCGAGATGAACATCGATGATTATCTCGACACCAAGCACGGCATCATGGATTACCTGCTCGACCAGAAAGACGCTGGGCGCATCAAGCACCTGGGATTCTCGGCGCATGGTGCCATTCCGGTAATGGAGCGCTTCATCGATTTCTACGGCGACTATCTTGAGTTCTGCCAGATTCAGCTCAACTATCTGGACTGGGAGTTCCAAGATGCGCGCGGCAAGGTGGAGCTGTGCGCCAAGCATGGTCTGCCCGTGTGGGTCATGGAGCCGGTCCGCGGCGGCAAGCTTGCTAACCTGCCCGAGGCCGATGCGGCGCGCCTCACGGAGCTTCGTCCGGACGAGAAGCCCGTTGCCTGGGCATTCCGTTTCATCCAGGGCATTCCCGAGGTGTGCGTGACCCTTTCCGGCATGTCCAACTTCGAGCAGATGCGCGAAAACATCGCCACGTTTGAGGAGGAAAAGCCTCTCAACGACGAAGAGCGGGCGGCGCTCCAGCGGGTCGTCGACGGCATGACCGCTCAGCACACGGTTCCGTGTACCGCGTGCCATTACTGCACGAGCCATTGCCCCATGGGGCTTGATATCCCGAAGCTCCTTGAGATGTACAACGAGGCCATGGTCACCGATGGCGCGGGCGGGTTCATTCCGAGCATGTTCGTAGGAACGCTTCCCGAGGACAAGCGCCCGAGCGCGTGCATTGGGTGTGGGAGCTGCGAGGCGGTGTGCCCGCAGCAGATCAATATCCCCGATACACTTGCAGACCTCGCCTCGAAGCTGGCCGGATAGGAGCAGCCTCGCCGGCGGTTGGGGATTGAGCCGTAGTTGGATGAGGCCCTGCAGCTTTGGTAGCGGTTGCTATGCCGTTCGCCGCCATTTTTGAGCCGTCTGCGGACTCGCTCAGGTTGTCGAGGTATTCGTGCATGGGAATGGGTTTACGGGGAACATATAGCAATGAACATCCAAGTCGCTTCAGGAAAGCAAGCGACGACCGAAGGAGGCGAGTCCAATGGGTACAGAAGACATAGCACAAGCATTCGGGCTCGTTGCCTGGGGTCTTGAGGCTTAACCGTTGTGGGTGCGCAGAGGCGACCCGTTGGATTCCGTCAGAGCATGGAAGCAAGCTGTTGAGAAGACCTTAGAACGACCGGGTGCATCTATAGCTTGTGCGCGTTCGGCTGGTCCTGGGGGACAAAGTGGACGCAATGACGAATAGATGCATTGGGGTGAGTCCAAAGTATTGAACAGGCCGAGGGGCGGCGCAGCAGAGGAGGCGCCGCCCCTCGCTTTGTGCCGTTCTGGGTCATTCTGGGACGGGGTTGTTTTGACTCATGCGTGGCCATTCCAGTCAAAATGGGACCTCAAAATGGGACGGGGTTGTTTTGACTCATTCGCAGCGATAGCTCAAGACAGCCTCGTCCCAAAACGGCGGTCTCAAAACGGCGCGACTTCGGCGCGAGCGAAGCCGATCTATCGATTGAGCCAACGGTCTGCATGGCGGCCTATAATCGCGATCAAGCTTGATGCGGCAATCGTGATGATGGCGCTCAGGGGCGTGAGCCATCCAGCTCCGGCGAGGGCGATGAGCATCATCGCATCGCATAGCAGCCAATTCCAAACATAGATGTGCGAAAGGATGGACCTCGTCAAACGCATGCCGAGGGATTTTTCTTGCTGCATGTGCTCGAGCAGATGGGCGCTTATGTCACCGATGGTTTTGAGCCCATTACGGCGCGTGTATCTGAGGTAGGGAATGAGGGTCATGATCCAGATGCCGAGCACGAAGGCCTCTGCCACCGCTATTGACAGCTCCTCTTCATGATTGGGGGCGTTTGCTGCGAAGAGCCTTAGGAGATAAGAGGAGACCCAGCATACTTGCATGAGGAAGAAGATTGCCAGAAAACGGCGTGAATCGGCATCGAAGCGCTCGATGATATGAGGGGCGTCGTTGCCGATGAGGGCGTCGACCGAGGTATCAAAGGCCGTAGCGATGGCTTTGAGGCTCGCGATATCTGGAAGGGTTTTGTTGCGTTCCCAATTGGATACCGTTTGACGGCTCACCTTGCAAGCAGCGGCAAGCGCTTCCTGCTTCATGCCGTTCGCTTGGCGATACTTTCGGATGCGTGTGCCGATTTCCATAGCTTGTCCCTTTGTGGCTCGCCGAATGTCCCTTCGGTACCAGTATGGCTCTTCGTATGGCGCGCGCCGCTGACTATCGCGTCAAAATGCTTTGACATCTCGGCCATTCTGGGACCATTCTGGGACGGGGTCATTTTGACCCGCCCGCTGCGAATGAGTCAAAACAACCCCGTCCCATATTGGCTCATTGGCTCAGTAGCCGAGGTCCTCCCCGATGAGCACCACGCGGATGCGGTCATCGTGGCGGCTGTGGCGCGTGACCACCACGTTGCAGCACATGCAGCGCTCCGCATGGCATTCCGAACAGATACCCGCAACCTCGCATGGCGTGTTGGTGTGCAGGCGCGCGGCATTGAGCGGGCAGGTCACCGTGCGAATGCGCTTGATACCGGCTTCCACGTCTGCCACGAGCTTGTTCATCCCTGCGAGCACCACCACGTGCGCGGGGCCGTGCAGAAGGAGCGACAGACGGTCGGAGTTGCCGTCGATGTTAACGAGCTCACCGTTCAGCGTGAGGGCGTTGGCACTCATAAAGAACCAATCCGCCGAAGTGCGATCGCGCCACATCTCGCGTTGTTCCTCGGGCGTGGTCGCGGTGGCGCGGTCGAGCATGCGGTAGCAGCCCGCGTTCTCGAGAGCCACCTTCATGCCGGTTTCCTTGAACGTCTCGCTGCCGCCCCAGGTTACGGAGTCGCCTTCGTGCATCCAGGAGCGCACAAGCTCCACGGCCTCCGAACTCGTTGCGCAGAAGTGGCCGCTCATACCATGGCGCTCGAGCTTCTTGATAACGGTCGATGCGGTGGCGCGATATGCCGCGAGTGCGGTTTCGGTGCTTTTGGCCATAGGTACTTCCCTTCGGTTGGCGTCGTGCTGGATAAGGCCTATGGTACGAGAAATGCCGGCCACATGCTTTTGTCATCTCGAGCTGTAATCTTGAGCATGTGGATCTTGAGCATGTGGAAATATCAGGCGACCGAAGGGCGTGCGAAACCCAGGCGACCGACATCAGGCGATTGAAGCGCGCGGAAACACCAGCCGAGCGACTCCAGCCGTTGCACTGGGCCGGCTGGCTTTCCCAGGCGCATCATCGATCGGGATAGTCGGTGTAGCTGCGTCTGGGTATGATGTGTTGAACTGAGTGGATGTGGACGAAGGGTCTGGCTCATGGCAAAAAGATGGCTGGGTCTCCTGCGCGAGAACAAGCGCGTGGCGATCGTGGCGGCATGCGCCATCGTGTTTCTCGTGCTTCTGGAAGATGTTCTCGAGGGCGGGCTTATCAAGCTCGATGAGGCCGCATATGTGCTCATTGTTGAGCATCTGCGCACCGATTGGCTCACGCCTATCATGGAGTCCATCTCGGCGCTTGCCACGCCGGTCACCCTCATGGTGATGCTTTTGCTCATCGTCGCCTTCGCGCCGGGCAGGAGGCCGGGCGCGTGCTGCGCACTTAACCTAGCACTCGTGGTGGTGCTCAATCAGGTGCTCAAGTTTCTCGTCCAACGGCCCAGGCCAGAGGGCTTTCGCCTTGCGGCAGAAACGGGGTTCAGCTTCCCCTCGGGCCACTCGATGGCCGCGATGGCGTTCTTCGGCCTGCTCATCTGGATGGTCTGGCACTACGAGCGCGATCGCGCGGTGCGCATTGGGTGCTCGGTGGCGCTTGCGGCGCTCATTGTCGCTGTGGGCGTAAGCCGCATCTATTTAGGTGTTCACTATGCTTCGGATGTGGTGGCGGGCTTTTGCGTGAGTCTTGCCTGGCTTGCCTTCTATACGCGTGCGGTGGCGCCGCTCTTTTTGGGAGAGGCACCGGCGAGGGAGGCGGGTGCGAAGGCGGCGGATTAGCCCGTGGCGTGGTTCGCTAAAAATTGTCGTACTTTTTATAGAAAATAGGCGATAGAAAGCTATAAAGTTTACGACAATTTTCGAGGCGAACGAGGCGAACGAGGCGAACGAGGCGAACGAGGCGAACGAGGCGAACGAGGCGAACGAGGCGAACGAGGCGAGTGCCGACCGGCTCCCCATGCTTCGAGCCGAATCGCGGGTATGCCAGAATTTGATGGTGTGAGGCGCGGGCGAGGGAAAGGGTCGAGCAGCCCGCTATACTGGTTCATCATCGAAGCGACAGGCGAGCGGGCGCACGCGCTTATGGGAGCGCGTCCGCTCGCCCAGAACGAGACCGAGACGAGAAACGCGAGGCCCCATGGACCAGAGCCTATTCACCTACGACATCATCGCCGAAGACCCCAAGACGCATGCGCGCGCGGGCGTGCTGCACACGCCGCACGGCGACATCGAGACACCCATCTTCATGCCGGTGGGCACGCGCGCCACGGTGAAGGGCGTGCCGTGGGAGACGGTCAAGGGCCTGGGTGCGCAGATCGTCCTCTCCAACACCTACCACCTGGCCATGCGCCCCGGCGCGGACCTCATCGACGAGATGGGCGGTCTCCACAGCTTCATGAACTGGCACGGCCCCATCCTCACCGATTCGGGCGGCTTCCAGATCTTCAGCCATTCCGACGCCGTGAAGCTCTCGGACAAGGGCGTGCGCTTCATCGCCACCGACTACGACGGCAGCCACGTGTTCTGGAGCCCCGAGGACAACATGGCCATCGCGCAGAAGCTCGGCTCCGATATCTGCATGCAGCTCGACCAGTGCATCGGTTACCCGGCGGAGCGTCGCGACGTGCAGCGCGCCATGGATCTCTCGAGCCGTTGGGCGGAGCGCTGCTACAAGGCGCATACTCGCCCTGACCAGGCGCTCTTCGGTATCGTGCAGGGCGGCATGCATCTGGACCTGCGCATCAAGTCGCTCGAGCGGCTAGAGGAGATGGGCGACTTCCCGGGCTATGGCATCGGTGGCTATTCGGTGGGCGAGGACCACGAGACCATGTTCGAGTCTCTCGAGCCGCTCGCCGCGGAGTACATGCCCAAGGGCAAGCCGCGCTACCTCATGGGCGTGGGCAACCCCACCACGCTCGTTCGCGGCGTGGCGTGCGGCATCGATATGTTCGACTGCGTACTGCCCACGCGCACGGGCCGCATGGGCACGGCGTTCTCCAGCGAAGGGCGCCTGAACTTCCGCAACGCCCGCTTCGCGCACGATGGCGGCCCCGTCGACCCGCAGTGCACCTGCCCGGTGTGTACCGGCGGCTACACGCGTGCGCACATCCGGCACATGGTCACGGTCAAGGAGATGCTCGGCGGCATCCTGCTCTCCATGCACAACATCTATTACCTGCTCGACCTCATGCGCCGCGCGCGCCAGGCCATCATCGACGGCGCCTACAGCGAGTTCGTGAACGATTGGATGAATTCGCCGGCGGCGAAGGATTACTAGGAGGCCGCTCGCTCGGAGCCTTGCTCGTCGTCGCGCCAGAAGACGAGCACGATTTTCATCGGGGTTCCGTAGACGAGTGAGGACGTGACGAGCTTCCAGCCTTGGAGCTCCATCTCGTTCGCCTTTTCGGCGATCGCGTTTGCCGTGTCGTCGGCGAAGGCGCGCTGCCTGACCAGCTCTGTACGATACATGCTGCCTCCCCGGGGTCGGCGCCTGCATATCCAGTTGCTGATATACCCAGGCGGGTCATGTTGGGGTCATGTTGGGGGGTCATGTTGGGGGGTCATGTTGGGGGGTCATGTTGGAGGGTCATGTTGGAGGGTCATGTTGGAGGGTCATGTTGGAGGGTCATGTTGGAGGGTCATGTTGGAGGGTCATGTTGGAGGGTCATGTTGGAACGGGGTTGTTTTGCACGCGTGCAAAACAACCCCGTCCCGTTTTGACTCACTCCAGGTCGGAGAGTTCGCCCATGTCTTCGATGCGGATGGACGAGGCGTCTACGAGCGCATCGGGGGCGGCGGTCTGCCCTTCGAGGGTGCTCGGGATATGGCCGTCTAGTTGCCCGCGGATGCTCTGGGCGCGAAGCAGGCAGAACGCCTCAAGGGTATCCACGCCCAGCTGAAACTCCTCGAAGCTGATAAACGCCGTGGGGTCTTCCGCGACATAGGGAGCGATGAGCTCCTCTGCCTGGCGCACCGTCGTCTGCAGGCGCCCGCTCTCCACGTAATCCTGCACGAGCTCGTCAAGGTAGCCGTGGTAGCGTTCGCGGTAATCGCCGTGTGCCATGAGGTTGGTGAAGAGCGGTCGCTCGGCAAGCACCTCGGGTGCCGCCGGCGTATCAATGGGCAGGTTCACGTAGGTGCCGGCGTCGTCCGGCAGCTCAGCTCGCCCGAGGGCGTAGGTGCCGAAGGCCAGGTTATAGTCCCAGGGGAGCATCGCCAGGCGCCCGTCCTCCTCGTAGAGAAAGTAGTTGTGGCCCGTGCTTCCCAGGTAGCTGTCGAGGTTCGCCACGAAGGTCTGCACGGCGAAGTACCTCAGCACCTCATCGACGTCCACCGAGCGCTCGATCTCGTCGCGCTCTCCTGTGGCCAGCGCCTTGATTGCGTCTACCACGCGCTTTTCGTCCACCGCCGTCGCATCGAAGCGCGCGCTTTTGAAGATTCCCGGGTAGGATGCGGGGTCGTCGTTCACGTAGCGCAGTGCCACATCGGCGTTCTCGTCATCGAGAGAGCGGTAGTCGGGTTTGTAGAGCATGCCGTGCCCCTCGCCCCATATGCGCTCGGCGAAGGCGTCCTCCGGCTCCTCGACAGCAAGGAACAGCCCCCAGGCCTCGCCGTTAACGTTCACCTGCACGAAGCTCGTCGCCGGTGCAGGCACGCCCATGAAACGCATCATGTCGAGGGCGAGGTAGGTTTTGAGGTAGCTGTTGTCTTGGAAGGATGCGTCGAGCGAGAGTTTGTCCAGGCCGTGATAGGTGAGCCCCGCATCGAAGTGATCGAATTCGATCTTGAGACTGTAGCGCGAAAGCCCACGCTCTGCGATGTGCCCGAGCGAGTTGTTCCCCTTGGCGCGCAGCCCCACCCCTGTGAACGTCTCGCCATCGATCGCCACGTCGCACCGGGAATAGCTCTCGGTCGTTGCGGTAGCGAGGAAGGCGTCCCAATCATCAATCTGGATGTCGATGCTGTGCACGCGACCCTGCTGGAAGAGCAGGTTGAGGTAATCGTCGTCGCGTGCGGGTGTGATGATGCCCGCCGCGCCGGCAGCGTAGAGTCCGCCGGTGAGCAGGATGGCGCAGGCGAGCGCCGCGATGCAGACGGCGTCGATGAAGCGCGACCCGAGCATGGGGCTAGCCGAGGTAGTCGCCGTTGTAGGAAACGAGGCTGGCGTCGCCGACGCCTTCGATGGCACAGAGGGCATCGATGAACGCCGTCTCGCCGTCCTTGAGCCTGACCTCGTAGGTGAGGTCGAGGGCGCCTGTGCCCTCATCTGCGGCGGAGCGGTCTTTCGCCTTGAGGACATGCTGCTTGGTGCTCGATGCCACGAGCACCTCAACTGCTCGCTCAGCGGCATCTACCGTCTCGCCCGAGCAGCGCACGACGAGCATGAACGGCCGGTCCATGGTGCGGGTGTTGGCGAAGATGAGGAGCACGAGGCCGATTACGATGCAGCCGACGACGGCAAGGAATAGCAGGCCCGCGGCGAGCACGATGCCCACCGCGATGCACCAGAACAGGAAGACGATATCCATGGGTTCCTTGACCGGCGTGCGGAAGCGCACGATGGATAGGGCGCCCACCATGCCCAGCGAGAGCAGGACGTTGCTTGACACCGCAAGGATCACGAGCGTCGTGATGAGCGTAAGCGCTACGAGCGTGGCCTCGAAGCTCGTGGAGTGCATGACGTTGGTGCTCGTCTTCTTGTAGATAAGAACGATGAACAGGCCGAGCGCGCAGGCGAGCGCGAGCGCGAGGATGGCGTCGAGCGGGGGCACCGCGTCGATGCGGTCGAGAAACGATGACTTGAAGATGTCGTTGAAGGTCATGGAATCGCCTTACGTCGAATGGTTGCTTGGGTGGTGATTGCCTGGACGGTGATTGCCTGGGCGGTGCTGCCTGGTTTGGCTCCCGGTGCTCACGCGCGGGGTCCGCCATTCAAGCCGCGTGTGGTGCTCGCTACTCAAACCGTCGTGCGAGCGCATATTTGGAGTGGGCTACGCGCACGGCGCCGGGCACTTGTATGGCGTCGCGCACGATGTCGGGAAGGTAGGCGTCGTATTTCACCTCCAGCACGACGGCGCCCGGAGCATAGGGGGCAAGAAGCCGGCTAGGGTCGAAGAAGCTCTCGGGGTGTCTGCACGACCGCATGCGAGCATCGAGGGTGATGCGAACGTTGCCCGGCTCGAACGTGAATGCTTCCCGTTCATAGGCTACGACGACGCAAGGGCGTAGCCCCAAGACGCGCTGGGCAGCTTTGAACTCTTCAAGCACCGGATCGTTGCTGGCTTCTCTGTCCGGGGCGGGGGAGAGACGGTGCTCATGCCGCCCGTTCTGCTCCCGCGGTGTGCCTTGGCTCGCTATCGCAAGGCTTCGGGCTTCGCGCGGGGTGAGCCATGAAGCGTGCTTCGAGCCGGCGCCGTTCCGCTTCACCTTCTTTTCCAGACGAATGACGCGCGCGGCGCCATCCGTTGCGAGCGGCTCGGTTCCATACGCGCGCATACGCCATTTTGCGCGCGCCGTGAATCCTTCGTGCTTCTCGCGCAGGGCGTCGTCGAAGGGCGTGTCGAAATAGAGGCTGCGCACGGTGTAGCGCCCGTCGGGCCCGGCATGCTCGTCCCGAGGGAAGAGCATGCCGAGGCGTTTTGTGAGCAGGAGGGCTTCGTGCGGCGGGAGCTCGAATTTAAGCTCGTGTCGCTGTTTCGTGCGCGCCGGCAGCATCAATCGTCGTACCCGCTGTTGTCGCTGTCGTAGTTCGAGTTGCCCCCGCTGTCATAGCCGGAGTTATTGCTGTCGTATCCGGAATTGCTGCTATAACCGGAGTTGCCTCCGTAATTCGAGTTGCCGTAGTTCGAGTTGCCCCCCGAGGGTGCTGGCGCCGAGGATCCGCCGCCGGACGAACCGCCCGAAGAAGCGCTTCCCGAAGACCCGCCTGACGAGCCGCCGGAGCCACCAGAGCTGCCGGATGAGCTGCCGCCGGAGCTGCCCGACGACGTAGCGGGCGGGGCGGTGGGTGCCGGTTCCTGGTAGTCGGTGACGCCGTCGTTCAGCGGGCCGTAGTCGGAGTCATAGTAATCGGTCACGCCGTCGTTTTCGGGGCCGTAGTCGGAATCGCTATAGTTGGTCCACCCATAGTTGCTCGAACCGGTGACCTGCATGGACGCGGTCTTGTTCTGGCCGATGACGTAGGTTTGGGAATCGCTCACGATGTTCTTGAGAAAATCGTTCGCCGGCAAAGACGACCCGTCCTCTACCTCGAGGTCGATCGTGTTGCCCTCGCCTTCAACCTCCTCGACGAAATAGCCCGCCTCATTGATGCGCGCGATGAGGGTGGAGACCGCCGTGCGGCATTCCTGCCCTTCCAGCGCGCTCAGGTCGAGCCCCATGTTCTCGGCATCGGCGTTGAGCGCCTCCACGCCCACGACCACACCGTCTGCATCGTAATGGATGGCGAATTCAGGATTCACACGCAAGATGAGCGTGCCGCCGCCCTCAGGATAGGGGAGTTCTTCGGGCTCGGTCGCTGCCACGGCGGGCGCTTGTCCCGGCGCCTGCGTGCCGCTCCAGATGGCAAAGAGTGCTCCGCCGCCAACGATCACAGCGAGCAGCGTGGCGAGCACGATGGTGAGTTGTTTGTTCGTCATGTTGTTCACCCCTCGGTCGTCTAGGCGTATTCGCCGGGTTATCCCAGCGAATGGCTTCCCTTGCGTAGGAAGTCGGTTGCCCTACCAGGGGTAGCCGTCACCCTTATAGCATGCCCGTGGGGACATTATGATGCGCGGTCCTGTAAGCGCTTTGTAAGGTCTTGCGTGGCGACCGTTGACCGGTCCCTAGCCTCCGTTCACCGATTCTCCGGACGCACTTTTGCAGCTCGGGCGGCATAAATCCGGGGGAGGAGATGCATTTTTCTCGATTCAGACGAAAAGCGTCCGGTACCGGTGAAGGCCCCCGGCTGAGAAGGCTGGTTGCGGGTGGCCTCGGAGGGTTCGAGCCTAGGGTGGCGCGCTATCTGAAGCATTCAGGCCCAACTGGATGCCGTCGCTCGCCCGTTCCTGGCACATTCGTTTCACTTTTGGGAACTTCTTTTTGCTCTTTCAGCAGGAGCGTGGCCTGCTCCCTAGGAACGTGCAGGATTCTGGCGAGTGCTCTACCGGTTGCAGCGCGCGGACGAGAAAGATATTCCCAAAAGTGGAACGAGCATCCCTCTCAGCCTGCGCGCTCTGCAAAACATCTTTGTCAGGGGGGCATTTGTAGCGTGCATGCGCCGTGCTAGGCGGGTATGCTAGTGCAAGCTGTGAAGTGACGCCGGATGGCCGGCAGAGATGAAGGTGATGATATGGCAGAGCGGAACGATCGACGTGGCGAACGTCGGAGCAATCCACGGCGCGAGGCGCGCGCGAAGGCGGCGGAGCAGCACACCGCTGAGGTGGCGCAGCGCCTTGCCAAGGATATCGAGCGCTCGGTGGCAGGCGTGACGCGCTATGATGGCGCGCCCAAGGTGGAAGTAGCCGAGCCCTGCGTGCCGGAGGTCTCGGTCGTGGCGTCGAGTGCGACCGATGCCGTTTTGGAAAACGGCCGCGGCTATGCGCAGTTCTGCGACCTCGCCGTGCTCGATTTCGCTTCGTTTGTGAGCCCGGGAGGTGGCTACATCAAGGGTAGCTGGGCTCAGGAGCAGGCGCTCTGCGCGGACTCATATCTGTATAACGTCCTCAGCGAGCAGCGCGATTGGTATGGTGGGAACCGTCGCCGCAACATTAACTGCGAGCTGTACCGCGAGCGGGCGCTCGTGGTGCCGGCGGTGCGTTTCGAGCGCGACAAGATGCACGCCTATGCAGACGTCATCGTGGCGGCTGCCCCCAACGCCCAGCGCGCGCGGGCGGACTACCACGTGAAGGACGAGACGCTCGTTGCCGCCATGCGTGACCGTATCCGGTTCGTGCTGGATATCGTGGATGCTCTGGGGCGCGAGAAGGTTGTGCTCGGCGCATACGGGTGCGGCGCCTTCGGTTGGGACGCCGAGACGGTGGCCGGGCTTTTCCGCGAGGAGCTAGCAACGGGCACCCATGGGGTGAAGCAGGTGGTCTTTGCCGTTCCCCGCACGCGCTACGACGAGCATCTTGCCATGTTCGAGCATGCGTTCAGCGCCTTCCCCGAGGCGCCCGCAACGACGTATGCCGAGGCTGCTGCCGCAGCGGCGCGCGCCCAAGAGGCTGCGGCAGCTGCTGTCGTCGAGGACGACGAGGACGAGGACGATTGGCGCAAGTACCTGTAGGGCGAGCTGGGCTAGACGCCTGTCCGTAGCCGGCGGGTGCCTGCCATTCGTTTCGGGATTGACGCGCGCTCATGCCGTCCGCCTGGCGGGCGCCTGCCCTCGCGTTCGGCAGGCGTCTGCCGGCCCTCGGCAGGCGCTCGTGCTCAGAATCTGCGAAACCGATGGGGCTAACCGCTTGTCCCATGCATAACAGAGCCGGCGGGCCCGCCTTCCTTGGCAGGGCCCGCCGGCTTATCTTGTGCGCCTTCTCTACAAGGGCGCTATCCAGCCGGGCTAAAGCCGGCTTGTGCATCAGCGTTCGATGCGCTTGATCGAAACGCCCTCGACGATGAGGGTCGCTCCCGCCACGATGAGGTACGCTGCGAGCAGGTAGCTCAAAACCACGCTCGTGAAGAGCGGGGTGAGGGCAAGCACGACGCCGAGGATGATGTTCACGATGCCCATCACGGTGCCTGCCGATGATCCCTCAAGCTGGTAGTAGCGCATGCTCTGAGCGAAGGACAGGCGCTCGATGCCGGTCATGATGAGCAGGAACGCGAGCAAGAAGCCGAGCGTGCTTGCGGTGAAGGACGCCGGCAGCGCGAAGAAGAGCACGCCGAGCAGCGCATTCAGGATGCCTGCGGCAAGTGTTGCCCCATTACGGAAGAAGGCAGGCGTTTGGATGTAGCTCGCAATGTTTGAGCCGCCGCGAACGATGAGCAGGCCTGCGATGAGGCCCTGGATGAGGGCGTACATGCCGAGCGGCGCCACCGCGCTCGCGATGCCCGTGAGCACGAGCACGGCGCCGAGGGCGATCATCCAAGTCTTCGCGCTTCGAATCTTCTGGTTCCAGGTGTCGATGTATTCATTCACATAGTCGTGATCGGGGTCGAACCACTGCATTGTTCCTCCTACAAAAGAAGGCCTCCCAATCGTGAGTCGACTGGGAGGCACGTTGTTATCACTCTTCTACCCTGCGGGCTGCAGGCTAAGCGCAGGCGGCATAATCAGGCAGTTTTGGCTCGAGCTCCGCTATTTCTCCACGTTTGACGAATAACGTACATCTGTCAGCTCGAATCCGTTCCGGGCCCGGCTGCATGCAAGGTTCATCCGTTCGTGAAGGCTGAGCGCTCAGCGCTTGCGCGAGCCCACGGCATAGGTGTAGCGGTCCGTCGCGATGTATTGTAGGTTTACGTAGACCACAGAGCTTGAAAGGTCGAGTACGGTCTCGGTGACCTTGAGGAGCGGTATGCCGGTCTCAGTGCCGAGGAGCGTGGCGAGTTCGTCGCTCGCCTCCTCGATGCCGAACTGGTCCTCGAAACCGCCCACCTCCGTTCCGCAGTGCTCGGCGATGGTGGAGAAGAGGGAGCGGTCCTCAAGCGGCGTTTCAAGGAGAAAGCGGTACGCAAGGGGGAAGTAATCAAACTCCACGATGCAGGGAACGCCGTCAACGAGCCGCAGGCGACGAATCTCGATGAGCTGGTCGTCGTCGGTGTTCAGCATCTGCTTGATCTGCGGGCTGGCCGCACGCGTCTCGCAGCAGATGATGCGCGTGGAGGGCGCGCACCCGGTCTTGATGCAGGTTTCGGTGAAGCTGCCCGAGGTCAGCGTGCTTTCGACGTGAACCGTCGGGCGGACGAAGGCACCGCGCCCTTGGCGCTTGACAAGGTAGCCCTTCTCAACGAGGCGGCTGAGCGCGATGCGCACGGTGACGCGGCTCACGCCGTACAGCGCGGAGAGCTCGTGCTCGGAGGGAATCTTCTCTCCCGGCGCATAGGTGCCGTGCTGGATGCGGTCGAGCAGGTCTGCCTCAACGCGTTCCTGGAGCGTGAGGGCGCAGGAATCCTTGGGGCGCACGGTTCCTCCTTATCGGGTCGCTGGGTAAGGCATGCTCACTGTTTCAATGGTATATCGCGAGCGGGGATGCGCATAGCGGCTTGCGGAGCGCATGCGCCGCCATGCGGGGGTTTTCCAGCGATAAAAGAGATTCAACATGCCGTTGACCTGTGATTTCACAACGCTCACGGAAGCATCTCGTTAAGCTTGTATTAACTTGTTGTATTAGTTGCACTAAATCTTTATATTTCAAGAACACGCCTGTTGGCGTGCGATAGCCGAAGGGTGTGGGGCGCCGTGAGCGGTGGAGCGAAGGACGCGCCCATGCCGGATGAGGAGGTGGTTCAGGTGATGGACGCCAAAGGCTTCCTTTCGGTGTTCAAAGAGCGAAAGCCCGTCATGGCGATGCTGCACCTTAAGGGAGAGACCCCGGATGAAGTCCTCGAGCGTGCGAAGCGCGAGCTCGACCTGTATATCGAGGGAGGGGTCGACGCGGTAATCGTGGAGGACTACTTCGGAACGTACGGCGACATGCGCCGCGCGCTCGAGTACATCCGCGAGGCGAAGAGCGAAATCGTTTACGGCGTGAACTGCCTCAACATCGATGCCATGGGCTTTGAGCTCGCTCAAGAGTTCGGTGCGGCGTTCGTCCAGCTCGACTCGGTGGTAGGCCACGTGAAGCCGCGCGACGAGGAGGCGCTCGAGGCGTTTCTCGACCTGTACCGCGCGCGCTACGACGGTTGCGTGCTCGGTGGCGTGCGCTTCAAGTACCAGCCGGTGCTCTCGGACCGCACGCTCGAAGAGGACCTCGCGATCGCGCAGGGGCGGTGCGACGCCGTAGCGGTGACGCAGGATGCAACGGGGCAAGAGACCTCGATCGATAAGATCCGCTCCTTCCGTGCGGGCTTAGGCGACTTCCCGCTCATCGTGGCCGCGGGCGTTACCCCCGAGAACGCGCGCGAGAGCCTGAAGATCGCGGACGGCGCGGTTGTGGGCAGCTATTTCAAGGACACCTATCACGATGACGGCGAGGTATCGCTCGATCACGTGCGCGCGATCATGGACGCGGTGCGCGCCGTGAGGGAGGAGACGGCATGATCAAGATGACGCGCGTCGACCACCGGTTGCTCCACGGCCAGGTGGCCTTTACCTGGATCAGGCAGGTGGGTGCCGACTGCATCCTCATTGCCAACGACGCGGTGGCCAAGGACGAGCTGCGCATGTCGGTGCTTCGCATGGCAAAGCCCCAGGGCGTGAAGCTCGTCATGAAGAGCGTGGACGATTCCATCAAGGCGCTTACGAGCGGCGTGACCGATAAGTACAACCTGTTCATCATCACCGAGAGCATCGAGGATGCCTGGCGCCTCTGCAAGGCCGTGCCGGCAATTCGCGAGCTCAATATCGGTGGCGTGAAGGTGGAGGACGGCAAGCGGCAGATCTCCGAGGCGGTGTTCGTTTCCGATGAGGAATGCGCGCGCATCCGCGAGCTCGACGCTGCCGGCGTGCACGTGTTCGTCCAGATGACGCCGAGCGAGCGCTCGGATGAGGCTATGAAGCTCATCGGATAGGGAGGAGAAATCCATGGACAACCTGATGATGCAAACCGTATTCATTTTCTTCGTGTCCGCCTTCGGCTACTGCAACAGCTGCTTCAACAGCGCGCTGTTCAACCGCCCGCTCGTGCTCGGCGCGCTCACCGGCCTTGCGCTCGGCGATGTGGCGACCGGCTGCCAGGTGGGCGCCACGCTCGAGCTCGTGTACCTGGGCGCCCAGGCCATCGGTGCGAGTAACCCGCCTGACATGACCTCCGGTTCCGTGATCGGCACCGCGTACGTGATCGCTGCGGGCACCGACGTTGCCGAGGCCGTGGCTATCGCCGTGCCGGTATCGCTGCTCATGTCTATGTGGTCGAACTTCCTTATGGCGGTCGTCGGCCCCATCATGGCGGCGAAGGCGGACCAATACGCGCTCGCTTGCAACCGTCGGGGCATCGACCTCATGCATTGGGGCTTCGTGCTCATCCAGGTCATCTCTGCTGCCGCCTTCTGCGCAGCCGGGTTCTATGTGGGCACCCAGGCCATCCAGGGCATCGTCGATTCCATCCCGGCCTTCATCACCGACGGGCTCAACTACGCCATGGGCATCATCCCGGCCATCGGCTTTGCGATGCTCGCGCGCATGATCATCTCCAAGAAGCTCGCGTGCTTCCTGTTCATGGGCTTCTTGCTCGTGGCGTACGGTGGGATGAACGTCGTGGGCGTTACCGCTGTCGCAGCGGTGATCGCCGCCGTGCTCGTGTTCAACACCGGTCTCTTTGCGCCCACGCAGGTCGCATCCGATGTAGACGACAACGAGTTCTAATCCCGCCTACTTGAGAAGACCGCGAAGGAGGTTTTCGCTATGTCCGAAATCAAGATTGCGCCCGAGCGTAAGCTGACCGACCGCGACCTGCGCCGGGTGTTCTGGCGTTCCTGCATGCTCGACAGCTCATGGAACTATGAGCGGCAGCAGAACATCGGCTACTCGTTCGGTATCGTGCCGGTTATCGAGAAGGTTTACGAGCCCGGGAGCGAGAAGCAGAAGCGCGCTTACGCCCGCTCGCTCGATTTCATGGCCATCACGCCGCAGCTCTCCACCCTCCTTATGGGCATTGATGCTGCCATGGAGGAGGAGAACGCTGCGAACGATGAGTTCGATGATTCTGCCATCACCGCTGTCAAGACCTCGCTCATGGGCCCGCTCGCCGGCATCGGCGACTCGCTCATCGCCGGTACGCTCCGCGTGATCGGCACCGGCATCGCCATCGGATTCGCCCAGCAGGGCAGCCCGCTCGGCGCCATCCTGCTGCTGCTCATCTTCAACATCCCCGGCCTGCTCATCCGCTGGTTCGGCCTGAAGTTCGGCTACCAGTACGGATCGACGTTCATCACGGATGCCGCGAAGGGCGGCCTCATGGAGAAGGTCACGTTTGCGGTGAGCGTGGTGGGCCTTGCTGCCATCGGTGGCATGGTTGCGAGCTATGTGTCGCTCGACCTGTCGATGATCACCGTTGGTAGCGGCGACTTCGCGCAGCCGATTTCCGACTACTTCGACATGATCATGCCGTGCCTGCCCCAGCTCATCGTCTTCGGCTTCATGTACTGGATCATGGGCAAGAAGTTCAAGACCACGTGGGTGCTCGTGGGAACGATCGTTGTGTGCATCGCGGCCTGCTGGATTGGGTCAATGATGGCGTAAGAGCTGCATCGAGTTTTTGCTCCCGGCGGAAGGCCCCGGTTCCCTTCAGGCGTGGTCCTCGCCGGCCGGCTAAGCCGACCGACTGCGGGAAACGCCCTCAGGGAACCGGGGCCTTCCTGCGCTCAAATCCGTGTCAAAGGCGGGGTAAGTTGGCGCGGGAAACACGCTTCGGAATCCCTCGGGGCCTTCCTGCGTTCAAGCGCGTCGCCGGGGTTGGGTGGTGAGGTGTGCGGAAACGCCTGCGTGACGTGGGTTTCTGCTCGTTCCCGCTTCCGAAGGAAAGCAGGTATGTCGGCGGGGGTGTATAAGAAAAAAGCGGGATAGGGATCACTCTTTGCTGGTTCTACAAAGACGGATATGCATAATTGCGGTAATCTTATGCACGCTGTATTCGTCGAATGAAGGAGTATTCCATGTCAGAACCTGGATCGAGTGACGAGCCGTCAATCTCTACGCCGCCTGCGGGCGGTGCCAAGCAGAAGGTGATGATTTCGTCTTATACGATTCTCATCGTCATCACGCTGCTCGTTGGCCTTGCCACCATCGTGCTCGCGCAGGTGGTGCCGGGCGTGACCGCCGCTTCCCTGAGCGACATCCTCGTGTCGCCCATCTCCGGCTTCCTCGATGGTATCGAGGTCTCGCTCTTCCTGCTCATCCTAGGTGGCTGCCTGGGCATCGTGAACAAGCTCGGTGCGCTCGATGCGGGCATCGCCGCGCTCGTGAAGGCGCTGCATGGCCGCGAGACCGTGCTCATCGCCGCCATCATGGCCGTCTTCGCCGTCATGGGCTCCACCTACGGCTTCTGCGAGGAGACCATCCCGTTTTACGCGCTGCTTTCCGCGACGCTTTACGCTGCCGGCTTCGATACCATGGTCGCCACCGCGGCGGTGCTGCTCGGTGCCGGCGTGGGCTGCCTCGGTTCCACGGTGAATCCCTTCGCCGTGGGCGTGGCCATCGATTCGCTCGCCAGCGTGGGCATCGAGGCCAACCAGGCCATCGTCATCGGCCTGGGTCTCATCCTCACCGTGGTGAGCTACGCCATCTCGCTCTTTTTCATCCTGCGCTACGCCAACAAGGTGCGACGCGACAAGGGTTCGACCATCCTGTCGCTCCAGGAGCAGCAGGCTGCTGAGGAGGCCTATGGGAAGGACGCCGTTGCTTCTACTCAGGAGACCCTCGAATTCACCGGCAAGCGCAAGGTCGCGCTCGCGCTGTTTGGCATCTCGTTCGTGGTCATGATCTGTGGCTTCATTCCGTGGGAGGATTTCGGCGTCACCATCTTCACCGCCGGCGGCGTGTGGGACGAGGCCGGCGAGGTGTGGGCCACCATGCCGTGGAGCGGCCTGCTCACCGGCAACCCCATCGGTGAGTGGTACTTCAACGACGCCTCTGTGTGGTTCTTCATCATGGCTATCATCATTGGCGTGTTCGGCGGCCTGCGCGAGAATGAGATCGTCGACGGCTTCCTGGACGGCGCTGCCGACATGATCGGCGTCGCCCTCATGGTCGGCCTGTCGCGCGCCATCTCCATCCTCATGGGCGAGACCGGCCTCGACGTCGTGATCCTGGACAGCGCTTCCTCCGCCCTCGCTGGCACGAGCGCGCTCGTCTTCGGTCCGCTCAGCTACCTTGTGTACCTGGGTCTTTCCGTGGTCATCACCTCTACCTCGGCGCTCGCGACCATCTCTATGCCCATCCTTGGGCCCCTGGCCGCGAACCTGGGCTTCTCGCCCGAGGTCATCATCGCCATCTTCTGCGCCGCCAACGGCCTGGCGAACCTCTTCAGCCCGACGGCCGTGTTCCTGCCGGGCCTGCTGCTCGCTCGCGTGCAGTATCCTACCTGGCTCAAGTGGGCGCTCGTGCCGATCATCGTGATCGCCGTGGCGAGCGTGGTCATCACGACCGCTGCGCTCATGGTGCTGTAGCGCATCGGCCTGGGTGGCACATGGCGCATCGGCCTGGGTCGCTCATCCACTCATAGCGCCATGGCGTATCGGCCTGGTTTGCCCATTTACTTCATTACTTGCGCCTGAGGGGCTCGCATTGCGGGCCCCTCATTTCTTCTACGGGCTGCGCTTCAGTAGAGCGGTTCCTGGGGCGCTGAGTAGTAGTATGGATGGACCGCATGTGCACGAACGATGGGGGATACGATGGCGCACATCCATATCAATCGGCTGAGCGCTCGGGAACGGGAGCAGCTTGTTGGACGGAGGTTCTCGGTTGATGAGCTTGAGATGCTGCACGCATCGCTTCTTCGGGGCCAGCGTGCGCGCATGAGGCGACTGCGCGTGCTCATGGTCGCGCTGCCCTTGGGGTGCTTGGTGCTCGGATCGATGACCGCGAGCCTGGCGGGATGGACAGCGGCGGTGCTTGTCGCGACGGTTGCGATCCTCGTGATGGTGACTCTGTTGCTGCTGCTCACATGGTACTTGGCGGTCGGGCTCTACGCACGCCAGTTCAACGATGCTGTGGACGAAGGATACCCCGAGCTCTTAGGCCGCCTTCACCTTTGATTACCATTGCGGCGTGGCTGAATGGCCGGGTGCGCGCAGCCAGCTGCCGAGTGTAGCAAGTCTGGAGTTACTGGTGCCGAGCTGCCCCTGAGCACGGCAGATAGGGAGTTATCGGCTGCACGCCGCCGCCCAACGCCGCAGATATGGAATTATCCGTGCCCAGCGCTGCAAATCTGGAGTTAAGGCCACCCACAGGGACCGATAACTCCAAATATGCAGCGCTGGATGGGGATAACTCCCCATCTGCAACGCTCAACATACCCGAAACCTCAAACTTGCCGCGTCCGTCCGGCTGATTCGCCGGGAAGGGGCAGGTGGATTTCCGGAAAAGGGAAGGCGAGCTCGACAGAAACGAATGGATGGTTTGCTAGCCGCGGGTTAGTACGCCCACATGTGGTCGACCGGCCCTGATCCGTGGCCCAGGCCGAGCCCCGCGGCGAGCGCCCCGGTGAGATACGTTTTCGCTTGGTCGATGGCTTCGGGGAGCGTCCGCCCCTGCGCAAGCCCGCAGGCTATGGCTGAGGAAAGCGTGCATCCGGTGCCATGGGTGTTCTCGGTGACCACGCGCTCGTGGCGGAACCAGGTGACCTCAGGCGCGTCGCCGGCGCCCGGGGATGGCTCTGCCAGCACATCGTTTGCATCGTTGACGTTGTGGCCACCTTTGACGAGGGCGGCGCACCCGAACCGTTCAACTAGGGCCTGCGCTACGAGCGCCTGATCTCGACTGCTCTCGATGCTCATGCCGGAGAGAGCCTCGGCCTCCATGACGTTCGGCGTGATGACCGTCGCGAGGGGCAATAGCCGTTCGGTGAGCGCCTCGACGGCGTCTTCGCTGATGAGGCGAGCGCCCGACGTGGCAACCATGACGGGGTCAACCACGATGTTGGCGGCGCTCCAGTATTTCAACCGTTCAGCGATGGTTTCGATGATGGTAGCGGAGGAGACCATGCCGATCTTGACCGCTGCAGGGGGGATGTCCTCGAAGACGGCGTCGATCTGCTGCGCCACGAATTCCGGCGTGGCCTCCTGCACGGCACGCACACCGGTGGTGTTCTGGGCGGTGAGCGCGGTGATGGCAGTCTCCGCGAAGAGGCGGTGGGCTGCGATGGTCTTGATATCCGCTTGGATGCCCGCGCCGCCGCTCGAGTCAGAGCCAGCGATGGAAAGGACGGCGGGGATGGTTTTCGTCTGCATGGAGCCTCGATTCGTTAGGTGGCAATCTAATGCAATACCAACTGCTAGATTACCACCCTTGTTGGCTGGCGGCTGCCCGGCGAGTGGCTGATGCCATGGGGCGTATGCGAACCCCACAATCGAGAGCTTCGGGCTGTCGGAACCCCGCTTTGCCTCAAAATCACCGAAGCTCGCGGCACTCAATGGGCATTCAACGAAGGAGGCAAGAGCACGGCGTGCGCGACGGCCTGATGGCCGACGTGAATGGCCTGCAAGAGGCCGTCGCGCATTGGTGTTATCCCAGTACGGCGGAAATCGCTCGGTCGAGTTCGCGCGTGGCGGCCGGGATATCGTCGGCTGCGAAGATGGCGGAGACCACGGCGGCGCCGTCGACGCCGGTATCGGCGAGCACATCGAGTGTTCCCGCGTGCAGGCCACCGATGCCCACGACGGGGATGCTCACGGCGCTGCAGATTCGTGCGAGCTCGTCCTTGGTGACATCGACCGCGTCGGGCTTGGTGGGTGTGGGGATGAGCGCCCCGACGCCGAGGTAGTCGGCACCGGCTTCTTCGGCGGCACGGGCCTCCTCGACCGTCTGGGCTGAGACGCCGACGATGGCATCGGGGCCCAGGATGCGGCGCGCCTCGGCGCAGGCGGTGTCGCTCTGGCCCACGTGCACGCCGTCTGCACCCGCGAGCTTCGCGGCCTCGACATCGTCGTCGATGAGGAAGGGGATTCGGTGGGCGCGGCAGATGGGAATGATGGTCTGGGCAAGCGCAACGATTTCCTCGGTAGAGGCGTGCTTCTCGCGCAGCTGCACGAAGGTTGCGCCGTTCTCAATCGCCTGCTCTACACACTCGGCAAGCGTGCGCTCGCCGAGCCAGGCGCTGTCGGTCACGGCGTAGAGATGCATGCCGCGGCGGATATCTTCCGGCGACCATGACCCGCGCGGGCAGGGGACCTTTGTGGGGCATGCGGGGCTGTGAGTCAAAACAGACCCGTCCCATATTGACTCGGCCATGTTAGAGCTCCTCGATCTGGGCACCGTTCATGAGCTGGTCGGCCGTCATGTTATAGGCAGCGTCGATGAGGTAGGTGCGGAAGCTCGCGTTGCCGTCGAGCTCGCCCATGCGTCCCTCCGCGACTTCGCCTGCAAGGCCCCAGCCGGCGATGGCGGCAGCAGTCGCCTCGAGCGCGTGCTCGGGGTTGGTCGCCACGTAGGCGGCGATGATCGTGTCGAGCATGCAGCCCGTGCCCGTGATCTTGCCCATGATGGGGCGGCCGTTTCGCACGGCGAGGGCACGGTCGGCGGTGGCGACGAGGTCGATGGCCCCCGTCACGGCGACCACGCAGCCGAGCTTGGCGGCAAGCTCGCGCACGATGGCGGCGACCTCGGCGAGGTTCTCGTCGGTCACGGCGTCGTCGGGGTTGGCGTCCACACCGCGGGTTGCGGCTGCGGCGCCGGTAAGGGCCTTGATCTCGCTCATGTTGCCGCGAACGACGGTGATGGGCAGCTCGTCGATGAGCGCGGCGGCCGTCTCGGTGCGCATGGCGGAGGCACCGGCGCCAACCGGATCGAGCACGATGGTGTGGCCGAGCTCTCCGGCGACCTTGCCCGCCTTGTGCATGGTGGCAACGGTCCGGGCGTTCAGCGTGCCGATGTTGAGCACGAGGCCGCCGCAGATCTGCGTGATGGCGGGGGCGTCGTTCTCGTCGTCCGCCATGATGGGGGAGCCACCGCAGGCGAGCAGCGCGTTGGCGCAGTCGTTGACGGTGACGTAGTTGGTGATGCAGTGCACGAGCGGCGTCGTTGCGCGGACGTTCTCAAGCGCAGTGCCAAGCATGTTCTTATCCATGGTGAAGCCCTTTCTTATTAATTTATTTACTTACTGAAGCATCGTCGTCGACAAGGTGTTAGTGCGACGCTCGACCTCGGCGCCGACAACGTCTTGCGGGGACGCGGGATCGGCCTCATCGGCCATCATCCCGGCGCAGTTCCGCAGATGGTTCGGCGAGGCCGAACCATCGAGGACTGTTTGAGCACGGGATGAAGGCCGATGAGGCCGATCCCGCGCCCCTCGCCAGATTATTCCGCGCCGAGGTCGATCGTCGTGCCCTCAAACACCTTGTTGACCGTGCGAACAGCGCACATCTTGCCGCACATGGTGCAGGTTCCCTCGGTCGAGGCGGGCGATGCCTCGTAACGGGCGCGGGCCGTATCGGCGTCGAGCGCGTACTTCCACATCTCATTCCAATCCAGGCGGCGTCGTGCGTCACCCATGCGATCGTCCACGTCGCGCGCATGCGGCACGCCCTTCGCGATGTCGGCGGCATGCGCGGCGATCTTCGTAGCGATGAGCCCCTCGCGCACATCGTCGGCGTCGGGCAGGCACAGGTGCTCCGCCGGCGTCACGTAGCAGAGGAAGTCTGCCCCGGCGCTTGCGCTGATCGCTCCGCCGATGGCTGCGGTGATGTGGTCGTAGCCCACGCCGATGTCCGTCACGAGCGGCCCCAGCACATAGTAGGGGGCGCCGTGGCACAGGCGCTTCTGCAGCGCCACGTTCGCCGCGATCTCGTTGATGGCCATATGGCCCGGGCCTTCGATCATCACCTGCACGCCGGCGTCCCATGCGCGCTTCGTGAGCTTGCCGAGCTCGATCATCTCGGCTGTCTCCGCCGCATCATTGGAATCGAAGAGGCATCCCGGTCGGCAGGAGTCGCCCAGCGAAATGGTCACGTCGTATTCGTGACAGATTTCCAGGACCTCGTCATAGTACTCATAGAAGGGGTTCTCGTTGCCGGTGACCTCCATCCAGCCGAACAGGAGCGACCCCCCGCGGCTCACGATGTTCATGAGGCGGCCGGTTTCTTTGAAGGTCTTGATGACCGAGCGATTGATGCCGCAGTGGATGGTGAGGAAGTCCACGCCGTCTTCCGCGTGTGCGCGAACGGTGGCCAGCAGGTCGTCTTTGGTGAGTTTGACGAGTGGCTTCTCCATGTAGCCGATGGCGTCGTACATGGGCACGGTGCCCACCATAAGCGGCGTCTTTTGCACGAGCTCCTGGCGGAAGAAGCGCGTCTTTCCGGAGTTGGAGAGGTCCATGATGGCATCGGCGCCCAAGCGCTCGGCGGTTGCGACTTTCTCCCATTCCACGGCAGCGTCTGCTACATCTCCCGAGATGCCAAGGTTCACGTTGACCTTCGTGGAGAGGCCCTCGCCCACGCCAGCGGGCTTGAGGCCCGCCGCGAGGTGCCGCACGTTGGCTGGAATGGCGATGCGGCCGGCAGCCACGCCCGCGCGGATGAATTCTGGATCGCGGTGCTCCGCCTCCGCCACGGCGCGCATGGCGTCGGTGATGACGCCTGCACGGGCGAAATCCATTTGCGTGACGAGCTTGTGGGCGGCTTCGCCTCCTGTGCCCGATGCAGTTGCTGCAGTTTGCGGTGCGTTCATACGCATGCTCCCTTCGTTGGCATTACCCATGTCAGGTTCCACGAGTCGGGGCGGGCGCGCCCCCTCTCAGCCTGCCGCTGCGCTGGCGTCCGTCGCGCGTTATCGCGTTCGGCCTCGCCTTCGCTCCTGCAAGCTCCCCGTTATGTTTTGCCGCGCGGCATGCACGCCGCCACGGCCCGAAGCTCATTATACGCTGGCGCGGGCAGCGCGGGCTGATCGGGTTTGGCCGATCGGACGTGGTGGGTGTTTGTCGGGTCCCTCTTATGGAGGGGTCGAGGGGCGGGAGCTCATCAAAGGGATGGACCGTTTATCGAAAAGAAGCTGGCAGCTAAGTGATTTGTCCGGGCGGAGCGCTATGCTAGCGCAAGGCGGATGCATGCAAGAAAAAAAGAGCCCCGAAGGGCTCTTGGCGAGTCAGAATGCCACCTACGTGGCGCCTCTCCGAAGAGGGCATTTTTGGCTAAAGCCGTATTTTGACTTGCAGTGACATCTTGACTGGCAATCAAGACGTGCACATTGTAGCACGCCGAATGGATGGGGGTCGACATGAATCTTCGCAGGGCGCGCGATTATAGCATTGGTCTCGATTTGGGTACGGGCTCTGTTGGCTGGGCGGTTACCGATGCAGAAGGGAATCTGTATTCCTTCAAAGGCCGTCCTGCCATGGGAAGCCGAACGTTTCCGAATGCCGAGCCCGCTTCAGTTGCCCGTATTCCCCGCGGTCAGCGTCGGCGCTATGAACGGCGTCGCCAACGAATTGAGTTGCTCCAACAATTCTTTATGTCGGATATGGAGCGCGTGGACCCCGATTTCTTCACCCGCCTCAATCAATCAAGTCTTCTGGCAGAGGATAAGGACGAGAGCATCGCCTCGTGTGCATGGCCGATATTCAATAGCTCTGACTTTACGGAAAAAGACTACCATAAACAATTCCCGACTATCTATCATTTGCGTGCGTTTCTCTGCGAGAGCGATGAGAAGGCCGATCTTCGCTTGGTGTATCTCGCTCTGCATAACATCGTAAAGCATCGCGGAAACTTCCTTTACCAGGATAATCCGGCGCTCAGCGCGTCCGATGCTAGCGTCGATGAAGCGGTACGGCAACTTGTCGATGCTCTTGCAGAGTGGTGCCAGAATAAGGATATCGAGCTATCCTGTGATGCGAAAAGAATCATTGAGGTATTCGGAGATGCGTCGTTGCGGCGCGCGGGCAAGCGAGACCAACTGAAGGGTCTCCTTGGCTTGCCGGCTGACCTCGCGAAGGCGATGGGCAAAGAGCTTGCTTCCGCGGTTCTCGGCTATACGGCAAACTTTTCAAAAATCTTTCTTCTATCTGACGCTGAGCACAAGTTTTCACTTGGAAACGACGAAAAGGTTGAAGAGTTCGAGACGATATGTCCTAACGAGTGCACATCGCTCTTCTTCGCCCTTCGAACGGCCTATTCTGCATATTTGCTCTCGGGCATCCTTCGAGACGCTAATGGAAAGACGCTGTCGTTTTGCAAGAAAAAAGAATACGAACGCTACCACGATGATCTTGCACTGCTGAAGGCTCTGGTGCGGGAATATGCTCCCGAGTCGTATCAGTCGTTTTTTGGTGGTGAGCAGCTGGTTGTGAATGGAAGGATGACAAAGCGGTACGATCCAACTAAGGCGAAGGGATATACAAAGTACGATTTGGTTCACAGTGCGGGCTCCTATGATGAGCTTGCGAAAGATGTAAAAAAGCTGCTTGGGTCGCTTGCGGCAGATGATCCCCGATATCAGCAGATGATGCAGGCGTTTGATGAGGAGCGCTTTTTACGTCGATTGAAAACGAGCGACAATGGAAGTATCCCCTACCAGCTGCATCTCGAGGAGTTGCGCGCCATCATCACGCATCAGGGGGAGTTTTATCCATTCCTTAAGGAAGAGTCCAAGAAAATCGAAAGCCTTGTGAGTTTTAGGATTCCCTACTATGTGGGGCCGCTTACGACAAAGAATGCTGCGGTTGACGCGCATGGAAACAAGCGTTTTGCATGGTCGGAGCGTAAGCCTGGCATGGAGAGCGCTAAGGTGCGTCCTTGGAATTGGGACGACGTCATCGATAGGGGCAAGAGTGCCGAGAACTTTATTGTGCGCATGACGGGGACGTGCACCTATCTTCAGGACGAGAAGGTGCTGCCAAGGTGCTCGCTCCTTTACGAGGAGTTCTGTGTGCTCAACGAGTTGAACGGTGCCCATTGGAGCGCTGACGGTGACCATGAGTGTCCTTTTGATACGTCCGATAGACGAGGCATTGTTCAAGATTTATTTTGCGGCAAGCGGCGCGTTTCCTATAAGCAAGTTGAGGATTGGCTCAGGCAGCATGGGAACCGTCGGGCTCGAGTTTCTGGAGGACAAGGTGAGTCGGGCTTTGAGTCAAAAATGTCCTCGTATATCTTCTTCAGTAAGGATGTTCTGCATGTAGGCAGAATTGATCCTGCAGATTTTCCGATGATTGAGGAAATCATCCTTTGGAACACGCTCTTCGAAGACAGGGACATCCTCAAAGAGCGAATCGAAGAGGCATACGGAGACCGCCTCAATGCTGAGCAGATAAAAACGATATGCAAGAAGCGCTTCACCGGATGGGGAAGGCTGTCGAGGCGTCTTCTTACTGGGATTAAAGCTCAGACCGACCAAGGTGATCTGTCTATCATGGATATCTTGCGCGAAGGAGACCCCAACAACGATCATCGAGGCAAGGCCATGGTGTTCATGGGTATTCTCCATAGCGAAGACCTCGGATTCCAAAAAAAGATTGACCAGATTAACCAGGAAAAGGTTTCCGCTGGCAAGGTATCGCTTGAAGATCTTCCCGGATCCCCAGCATTGCGCAGGAGCATTAACCAGGCGATGCGTGTAGTCGATGAAATTGTGAGTATCGCGAAATGCCCGCCGTCGCATATCTATTTAGAGGTCACGCGCGATGAGGACGGCGCGAGGAAGGGACGCAGATCGACCAGGCGTTATGATGCCATAAAGGCGGCGTTGGAGAAGTTCAAAGAAGAAAGCCCCACATGGTTTGATCAGGACGTTTTTGGTGAGTTCAGGAGGTCGCGTGCGGAAGATTTAGACGAACGCCTTTCGCTGTATTTTATGCAGGGAGGAAAAAGCCTGTACTCGGCCACGCCGCTCAAGCTCGAGCTTCTTCACACCAATCAGTACCAGGTTGATCACATTATTCCGCAATCTTATATCAAAGACGACAGCTTTGAGAACAAGGCGCTTGTGCTTGCTGGGGAAAATCAGCGTAAATCCGATGCGTTGCTCATCGATTCGTCTATCAGGACCGCCATGGCCCCCTATTGGAGGGCCTTGCATCAGGCGGGTCTGATGGGAGACAAGAAGTTTAACAGCCTGATGTGCTCTTCGATAAGCGACAAACGCGTGCGAGGGTTCATTGCTCGCCAACTGGTTGAGACGAGCCAGATTGTCAAGCTCGCAGGAATGATGCTGCAGTCAAACTATCCAGAAGCCGACGTCCAGCCGGTTAAGGCATCGCTGGGTCATGACCTACGTGTCCAAGCCGGTTTTATTAAGTGCCGCGAGGTCAATGACTTCCATCATGCGCACGATGCTCTCATTGCCTGTGAGGTGGGCAGATATATCAATCAATGCCATCCGGGCATTTATGACAACCCCATCGGATATGCCCGCGCGGTTAGGGAGCTGGTGCGCAAGCAAAACGAAGAAATGCGGAAGTATGGCAGGCTACCAGGCAGTGCCGGCTTCATCGTTGGTGGATTTATGCGCACACATGTAGACGTTGATACCGGTGAGGTCGTATGGGACGCCGAAGAAGAGCTGTCTCGCATCCGAGCATATCTTGACTACTCGAATGTCTTTGTAACGCGCATGCCCGAGGAGACAAGCGGGGCATTGTGGAATGCCACGATCTATTCTCCGCATTATGGAAAGACGGCCCCGACCTTGCATATAAAACAGGGACTCGATGTTCAACGATATGGCGGCTATTCGTCTGCGACATTCGCTTATTTCACGCTGTATGTTGCAGAAAAGGGAAAGAAGCGTAAGGCAGAACTTCTGGGCATACCTATTTCAGTAGCTCGGAAGATTGAAGGGGAGCCATCAAAGCTCGACGCTTTCGTGGCACAGGATGCAGAGGCCAAGAAGCTGAAACATCCACTAATAATTAGGGCGCGTATTCTAAAGTACGCTCGCTTTGAGATGGAAGGCAATCAATTCTACTTTGCTGCTCAGGATGCGGTCTACTCTGCGCGCCAGCTGGTGCTTAAAGGCGATTTGTATAGCGTGGCTGCCAAGGCGTGCGATAAGCATTTGAACGATAGCTGTATATCAAACGAAGACCTGATTCGTCTGTACGACGAGCTCGTTCACAAGGGAGACTTGCTTTGCAATAAGTTCGGCAACGTTACCGACGTCTTGCGCGCTGGAAGAGAGCGCTATGCGGGTCTGTCGATCTCGGAGAAACGACAGCTCGTTTGCAATGTACTGGCATATTATCGCTCTGCCACGGCGCGCGTTGACATCTCGTTGGTTGGCGGACCGAAGCATGCCGGAAATTTAGGCATCGCTTTCGTTTTGAACAATCCAGAGGCAATTGTGTTTGTTGATCAGTCGGTAACAGGAATGTTCGAGAAGAGGACGCGCGTTGAGCTTTAGGACGATTTTCATAGAGAGTCCGTGCCGCCTTAGCTATTCAAGTGGTTACATGGTGGTGCGAAAGGAGGACGATACCGTCAAGGTTCATCTTTCCGAAATATCGACGGTCATTCTCCAAACGGAGCGCGTTTTCATCAGTGCCTATTTGCTCTCGGAGCTTGCAAAAGCAAAGATCTCTTTTGTGATTTCGGACGAGAAGAGAAACCCGATAGGGCAATATCTGCCACTCTACGGTGCCCATAACGTGAGCAAGCGCATTCAGGATCAACTTTCATGGGGAGAGCCGATTAAGAAGCGAGTGTGGCAACGTGTTGTGCGCGATAAGATTGCCCAGCAAGCTGCGTTTCTCCGTGAGCGCGATCATCTGGAGGCGGCGCAGTTGTTGGATTCGCTCGTTTCAGAGGTGCGATCGGGTGATACCACGAATAGAGAAGCTCAGTCTGCGAGAATATATTTCTCCACCTTATTTGGAAAAGGTTTTTCGCGTGATGACGACAGCCCGCTCAATGCAGCTTTGAACTATGGCTATGCCGTTCTACTTTCGATGGTGAACCGTGAGGTGGTTTCGCGCGGCTACTTAACGCAATGTGGCATTTGTCATAGGAACGAATACAATCAGTTCAATTTGGCATGCGATTTTATGGAGCCATTTCGTCCGGTGATAGACCGGCAGGTCAGCGACTACCTTTCCGGATCGTTCGACGCCGATATGCGAAGGGCATTGGCAGACGTTGCCAATATCTCCCTTTCGTATCGAGGGGGAGCATACCGATTAGGATCGGTGGTCTCAATGTATGTGCAGGACTGCCTAAACGCTCTGTGCAAAAAGATTGCCGTTGACGATATTCAAGAGTTTGCATTCAAATGAACAGGGAGGTGCGGGTTCGCTACATGAGGTTGCTTGTTTTCTTTGACCTGCCCGTTGATACAGCCGCGCAAAAGAAGAGCTATCGTGTGTTCAGAAAATGGCTGATAGGGGAGGGGTACCTCATGCTTCAGCAGTCGGTGTACGCAAAGTTGGTGGTCAATGAGGGCGCTGCCGGTGCCGCAGTTATGCGTTTGAGGAAACATAGGCCACCAGAAGGGCTTGTGCAAGTTCTTAGAGTAACTGAACGGCAATATGCGACGATGGACTATATCGTTGGAAATCGAAATGCGTATGATGAGGTTGATACCATGGAAGAGTTCATGGTGCTATAGCCATGAGGATTTGTTTTGATGGATTTGAGAACCCAATTGAGCTGAGATGGGCGCGCCCTTTTGTCCTTGAGGTCCACAATCGCGCCCTCTTTGCGCGCGTCTGCGATTCATTGGTTTCCTGTTATGGGGAGGACGCCTGCGAGGCGTATTCCATATGGGATGGGGAAAGGGAGGTTCGCCCGAGAAGCGCTTTTCTTGTAGTGCCTGATGCTTTGAATCTACCATGGGAGTCGAAGGACCTTGGCGGAAGGCTGTATTCTCTGCTTCAGGAGCGCCAGCTTGAGGATGAGGCGATCCGAGGCTTATTTGATAGCAGGTTCAGGGAGCTGCGTGGACTGGTGTCACAGCTTTTGGTTCAGCTAGAAGGGGACTACCGGTTTGGCCTAGAATGGGATTTACAGCGCTTCCTTAAAGCGTTTGGCTTCACGGTCGATTTTGATCAAGGGGCGGCGTTCATTGATAGGCTCATATTGTTTCTTGATTGTTGTGCCGATATGCAGGTTAATAAGGCTCTTCTATTCGTCAACCTTAAAACATTTCTGACCGAAAAAGAGGTCGCGAGGTTTTACGAGAGAGTGTTTTTTCATGAATTACGCGTGCTCATGTTGGAAAATGATGCCGACATGAATTCCTATGCACTCGAGGATAAAATGGTTGTTGACCAGCACTTTCTTGAGAGCTGATAAGTGTTTACCGGCAGGGTGCCCGTTCTCTTTGCAGGGAGAAACTTGCTCCATCGGTTTTGGAGCAGTGGCATTCTGACTGGTAATCAAACAGCCACCGTAGCAGGCGGGGCAACCTACCTGTTTTGGAGCAGTGGCATTCTGACTGGTAATCAAACGATTCTCAATCCTCGCCGTAGGCGTCGTAGTTTTGGAGCAGTGGCATTCTGACTGGTAATCAAACGGTCATCTGCGCCCGCGCGATGCAGGAGGAGTTTTGGAGCAGTGGCATTCTGACTGGTAATCAAACCACTCGTCCATTTGCAATTCGACTCAACGGTTTTGGAGCAGTGGCATTCTGACTGGTAATCAAACTTCGTCCGTGGATATCGAGATCGTGCGTCAGTTTTGGAGCAGTGGCATTCTGACTGGTAATCAAACAGGTACGGCACGCGCTTACGCTCCTTGATGTTTTGGAGCAGTGGCATTCTGACTGGTAATCAAACCCCGAAGTAGGAGTCGCCGACGAGATCCGCGTTTTGGAGCAGTGGCATTCTGACTGGTAATCAAACGTTGGCGAATGATTAAATCAAGCATCACCTGTTTTGGAGCAGTGGCATTCTGACTGGTAATCAAACATCGGGTTCGGGCGATCTTCCTGATGGGACGTTTTGGAGCAGTGGCATTCTGACTGGTAATCAAACGCCGCCTGCATCTCCCGCCTCGTCGGCGAGTTTTGGAGCAGTGGCATTCTGACTGGTAATCAAACGACCTCGCGACCGCCCAGGCGTCGCTCGAGTTTTGGAGCAGTGGCATTCTGACTGGTAATCAAACGCCTCCTCCACGGGTGGGTGAGAGGGAGCGTTTTGGAGCAGTGGCATTCTGACTGGTAATCAAACATAAGCCGAATGTTGAAGAGCCCATCGAGGTGTTTTGGAGCAGTGGCATTCTGACTGGTAATCAAACTGTAGGGTTTGGGGTCGCCAATGACGCGGTAGTTTTGGAGCAGTGGCATTCTGACTGGTAATCAAACGCAGAGCATGCGGTTGCCGTCGAAGTCGCGGTTTTGGAGCAGTGGCATTCTGACTGGTAATCAAACGCAGGTCATTTTATATGGAGGTGATTCTTAGTTTTGGAGCAGTGGCATTCTGACTGGTAATCAAACAGAAAACGGTGCCAGTGGCGCTGAAATGCGGTTTTGGAGCAGTGGCATTCTGACTGGTAATCAAACTTCATCAACGGCTGCATGATGCAGGTGCAGTTTTGGAGCAGTGGCATTCTGACTGGTAATCAAACATCGTCGAGGACATCACGGTTGAGTACTCGTTTTGGAGCAGTGGCATTCTGACTGGTAATCAAACGCCGATCATCGTCGGCTTCGTCGACTACGTGTTTTGGAGCAGTGGCATTCTGACTGGTAATCAAACTCCTCGTGCGCCTCGATGAAGTCGCACATGTTTTGGAGCAGTGGCATTCTGACTGGTAATCAAACCTGCCGGGGACGCGCACCGCCCTCTTGGGGTTTTGGAGCAGTGGCATTCTGACTGGTAATCAAACCGCACCGTCTACGGGTTGCGCGGGATTCTGTTTTGGAGCAGTGGCATTCTGACTGGTAATCAAACTTCGCAAAAGATAGCCTGCGAAACGTCTAGTTTTGGAGCAGTGGCATTCTGACTGGTAATCAAACCAGATACTCCACGCCTTACGCCGCGATCGTGTTTTGGAGCAGTGGCATTCTGACTGGTAATCAAACGTCGGAAAGGGAATAGGAAGCGTCCATCTTGTTTTGGAGCAGTGGCATTCTGACTGGTAATCAAACGCATGGACGCGCAGCTCAGCTCGTCCATCAGTTTTGGAGCAGTGGCATTCTGACCGGTAATCGCACGTGTTAGCGATGCTGCGGCAGAGCCGTGAAAGCCAGGGTGAGAGATATGGAAGAGAAGCCGATCTTCATCGCGCCGACCGCCCAACCGGGCGAGGTGCGCCTGTACGGCAACCGGATCGAGATTGATAGAAGGGGCCTGATAGGCACCTATACGAGGACCGTGTACCTCTGGAACGTCGCCTTCCTCGGATACTCCGGAGGCAAGGGTCTCGACATCGTCGCTCCCAACCACACGAGCACGGGGCTCGAGCTCAAGCGCAAGGACGATGCCCGCGCCCTCGTCGATCGCCTCAACGAGCTCATCGGCAGATAGCTCGTAGGACGCAAGGACCTCTCGATATATGGAGGTTTGCGAAGGACAATGTAAGAAAAACCTGAAGAGGCTGATAGGCATCTCGATCGATGGCGACACCGATGCGAGAAGGGGACACTTCTCCGACATTTCTCGTTATGGGGCAGTGACACTTTGGCCGGTAGCCAAACGTCTGGAGAAAGCAGCCTTGTCAAAATTTAATACCTCCCCTGTCTGTGAAAATCTATCCAAATTTGCGCTAAGTCGGTTTTTTCCTGCGGTTCGGGCGTTGGATTTGTCAACCACGCTGGTAGGCCGCTCGCGGCGAGCGTTCTACCAGCCTGTTGGGCGGCCGGCGCCCGCGTTCCGCAGAAAAAAAGACCGACTTAGCGCATTTTTGGCTTCATTTGCTCGGATAGGGGGTGTATAAAAAGTCGCGACTGCATCTCATGCGGACGCGACCTCCATCGCAGCTATGGCTTCCAGGTGGCTTGCTGATCCGGCGGGTTATAAAACTATTGAGATGCTGCCAAAGATGCAGATCTTCCAGTTTTGGAGCGGTGGCTTCCTGCTTTCTGGGCGGTAATCAAGCGACAAGGCGTGCGTAATAGCTGCTGAAGCCGTTTTGAACCTGTGGCGTTCTGGCTGGGGCCGTACTGTCGGTCGCGTATACGCCGTCCTCCTCTCATGCCGCCATCTGGTCGGCTTCCGTTCGGGTACAATGAGCTCGACGCGACTCGCGTCCCGGCTCTTGAGTTCACCTGGCCGGGGCGCGGGCCCTCCGCTTACCTCGGGCTAATCGTCACGGTCACATCGTCACGGTCACGCGGTAAGCGCAGCCATCGACCACGACGAGGAAGCGAAACGGCCCATTCACAGGCAAGCCGTAGCCGCGTTCGTGTGGCGAATCTGGTCCTTACATAATGCTGATGCGAAGCAAGCGGGGAGCTGTCACAATGATGCGTCGATGGAAGGGGCGCTGGGGCCATGTTGGCATGGCAGCGCTAGCTGAGACGCAGGGAGTGTGCATATATGTCTAAGGCTGCAGAGCTGTATCCGCAGGATGGAAGCATTGCCGGCGTGGCACCGGGCGGCGTGGCCGAGGTTCGGGAGCGCATTGCGCGCCGTATCGAGGCCATCGAGGAGCAGGCTCCCTTCGCGGTCGAGGTTCCCGCTGCGGCGGGGCCGGCAGAGCGCGAGACCTATGGCTGGATCGATTTCGGTCACTTGCCCAACACCCGCGACCTGGGCGGGCTCGCTGCCGCCGAGGGCTCACGCGTCAAGCCGGGCTTGCTGCTCCGCTCCGGCGCGCTCGGGTTTGGCAGCGATGCGGACCTCAGGCGGCTGCGCGATGAGTACCACCTCATGCTCGTGGTGGATCTTCGCAACGACGAGGAGCTCATCGAGATTCCCGATCCCATGGATGCTTTCCCTGGCGCGCGCTACGTGCATGCCGATATTCTCGCGCGCAGCGCGACGGGTATCACGCAGGAGAAGGCTACGCGCGAGAAAATCGCCCGCGAGCGTCGTGAGTTCGAGCGCTCGATGCGCGACGACTCCGATGACAGCATGGAAATCATGTACCGCTATCTGCTTATGAGTGCTTCGGGCATGCTCGGCTACCGTTCGCTCTTGCGGAGCATCATCGAGCTCCCGGAGGGTGCCGCGCTCTGGCACTGTTCGGTGGGCCGCGACCGCTGTGGTCTCGCTTCTGCGCTCGTTGAGACCGTGCTCGGAGTGAGCTGGGAAGATATCGAGGCGGATTATCTGGCAACGAACATCTTCGCCACAAATGAGCAAACGTTCAGTTACCCGGCGGTTATTCGCGCCCTGCGCACCGCCCGCGACGCGGCGAGCGAGCGCTACGGCAGCCTTATGGGGTATATCCACGAAGCGCTTGAGGTGACGCCTGCTGAGGTTGAGCAGCTGCGCGAGCGGTATCTGTCGTAGCGCGGCCGCAGCGCGGCGGCGGGCACTGCGCCTCGCGGCTCGGGCCTTTTCATGCGGACTTTTTGGTGTTATCAGCCGCGCTTTACCATGCGATAGTTTGTTAGCTCGATGCCGCGGCGCGTTACCGTTTGCCGCGCTGCGGCGCGGTAGCCATGGCGTTCAAAGAAGGGCTTTGCCGTAATGGACGCATCGACGTCGAGCGGGCGCGGCGCATCGCGCTCGAGCTCGCGCAAGAGAGCGCTGCCGATCCCCTCGCCAAGGCAAGAAGCCTGCACATAAAGACGGTCGATGTGGCCCCACGCGATGTTGCCGAACCCGATCAGCTTGCCTGCGTCGTCAACTGCAACGTAGGCTCGATGCGCCGCAAGGGAGGTTTTCCAGGCTTGGATGTCGGGGTCGGCGGGCGCCCAGGCATCGAGCTGGCCTGCAGAATATGCATCGGCGTTGACCGTGTGAACGGTCTCCCAGAAGAGCTCGAGAACGGCTGGAAGGTCCTCTTGCCGAAAAGGTCGAATGGCGAACGGAATGATCATGCACAGAGCTCCTCGCGCAAAAACACCAGCGTCTGCTCGCGAGCGCCTGTTTTGAGCTGTCGCTCGTAGCAAAGCTCCGGCGCGTAGCGGTAACCGATGTTGAACCGCGCGAGGTCTTCTGCCCGTTCAATGTGCTGTTCCGCCATCCACCGGACCATGGACCCACGGGCAATCTTGCTTGCGGTGGCGCGCTGCACGGGCTTTTCGCCTCGAAGGTCTTCGCCAAAGACACAGGTAACGATCTGTGTGGTGAGCGCCGTGTAGGGAAGAACCGCCTTGGCGTATTCGACGCTTGCGAGGTTCACGATGAGGGTGGGCTCAGTTTCCGTGGTGTCCCCGTGCATCGCCGCGCTTTCGATCGCGTCTGCGATGCGGCCGCCCCAGAACGCGTAGAGGTCGCGCGCGCCGTCGAGCGAAAGTTTAGCGCCCATTTCGAGCCGGTAGGGCTGGACGGCATCGAAGGGCCGCGCGCATCCATAGAAGCCCGAGAGAATCCAGAGGTGGTCTTGAAGCCACGAGAGCGCATCGAGGTCGAGCACCTCGGGCGCGAGGCTCTGGTACTGAATGCCGACGTAGGAAAACGCCGCCGCCGAAAGCGCGCGGGCAACATCCGGCTCATCGAGCTGCCCTTCGTCGAGAACGGACGTGAGGCCGTGCAGCCGCTCGATGTTCTGGTTGAGGAGCTTGTCGTTTACGCGCCAGAGGTCCTTGAGGCCGTCGGCACCTTGTTCGCGCTCGATGCGAAGGAGTTCCTGGCGCAGGCGCTCCGTCGCGGTGGGGAAGGGAGGAATGCCCTGCGGAGCGAACGCGTCTTGCGCTATGCGCATCTGCTTGGCGGGGGAGATGATGGCCTGGAGCATGGCGTCCTTTCAGAGCGTGTCGCGGTAGGCGCGACAGGGGGCGAGGTGGGGCAGCGGGGCAAGGAGGGGCGACGGCACGATTGTCTCACGCTCGGCGGGCGATACGCGGCAGTATGAGACAGTTTCACCCGGCACGATTGTCTCATGTGCTGATGGGTTACCGCTCGCGGAACGATGCTAGACCGTTCGCGGAGGGCGTTCGTGGAACCGTTCCATATTTGGACCGCTCGCCGAATCGTGAACGGTGGACGGCGCGGCGTACTCCATGAACGGTCATTTTGGAAACGTTTCATTTCTGGGAAAGAGCTGGCGAGCGATAATAAGGGCAACAGAAATTGGAAACGTTTCCAATTTCAATTCAAACGTGAGGAGGAAACTATCATGATGAATCGTCGTCAGTTCATCACGGCTGGGCTCGGTGCCACGGCAGGTGTCGCGGCGATCGCGGCTACGGGCTGCACGGGTGGCAGCGGGAATGGCAGCGCGGCGGGCAGCGGCAGCGCGAGCGCTGCGGGCGAGGTTTACTACCTCAACTTCAAGCCCGAGCAGGATGCCCAGTGGCAGGAACTCGCTAAGCTGTATACCGAGGAGACCGGTGTTCCCGTAACGGTGAAGACCGCCGCTTCCGGCCAGTATGAGACCACGCTGAAGTCCGAGATGGCCAAGTCCGAGGCTCCGACCCTCTTCCAGGTGAACGGCCCGGTTGGCCTGGCCTCGTGGACGGATTACTGCCTCGACCTCGACGACGCCGACGTCATGAAGACCCTCACCGACGATTCCTATGCCCTCAAGGGCGAGGACGGCAAAACCAAGGGCGTGGCCTACGTCATCGAGTCCTATGGCCTCATCTACAACAAGAGCCTGCTCGACCAGGCCGGTTACTCCGAGGCGGACATTACCAACTTCGATTCCCTGAAGAAGGTCGTCGAGGACATCACCGCCCGCAAGGACGAGCTCGGCTTTAGCGCCTTCACCTCTGCCGGCATGGATTCCAGCTCCGACTGGCGCTTCAAGACCCACCTGGCCAACCTCCCGATCTACTACGAGTACAAGGAGAAGGGCATCGACAACACCGACGCCATCGAGGGTCTCTATCTTGATAACTATCGCCAGATTTGGGACCTCTACATCAACAACGCCACCTGCGAGCCGGGCGTGCTCTCCACGAAGACCGCCGACGACGCCACCGCCGAGTTCGTGACCGGCCAGGCCGTGTTCTATCAGAACGGCACCTGGGAGTACGCGAACATCTCCGAGGTCGGCGACGACAACCTCGGCCTGATCCCGATTTACATCGGCGTCGAGGGCGAAGAGGACCAGGGCATCTGCACGGGCTCCGAGAACTACTGGTGCGTGAACAAGAACGCCTCCGAGGACAACATCCAGGCGACGCTCGACTTCATCAACTGGTGCGTGACGTCCGATACCGGCACCAAGGCCATGTGCGGCGCCGACGGCGCCATGCCCTCCGGTGAGGCCGGCATGGGCTTCGTGATCCCGTTCGAGGGCAACCAGCCTTCCGAGAACGTGCTCAACCAGATCGCCGACGAGGTCAACTCCGAGAAGACCCCGGTTTCCTGGAACTTCTCGACCATGCCGAGCGAGGAGTGGAAGAACGGCGTGGGCTCCGCTCTCACCACCTATGCTGCGGACCAGTCCGATGGCAACTGGGACGGCGTCGTGACCGCATTCGTCGATGGCTGGGCCACCGAGGCGGCCGCTGCGGCGGAGTAATCCGGTACATGCTGTAACGGGAGCCGGGCATCCGGCTTCCTGCCTGCATCGTAACGTCACGGCGGGCGGGGCAGGTTCCCGCCCGCCGTCGCTGTCTCTAGGGTAAGGAGGTCAGCATATGGAAAAAGCAATCAAGAAGTATTGGCCCGTCTTTTTGGTACCCACGCTCGTGTCGTTTCTCATCGGCTTCATCGTGCCGTTTATCTTGGGCGTGTGGCTGTCGTTCTGCGATTTCACCACGGTGACGGACGCGCAGTTCACCGGCATCGAGAACTACCTTCGTGCGTTCCAGGACACCATCTTCCAGCATGCGTTCTGGTACACGGCCCTCTTCGCCATCGTGTCGCTTCTCGTGATCAACGTCATCGCATTCGCGCTGGCGCTCGCCCTCACGCAGAAGATGCGCGGGACGAACCTCTTCCGCACGGTGTTCTTCATGCCCAACCTTATCGGCGGTATCGTGCTGGGCTATATCTGGCAGCTCATCTTCAACGGTATCCTGGCGCAGTACAGCCAAGCCATCAACCTCAATGAATGGTACGGCTTCGCGGGACTCGTGATCTTGGTCTCGTGGCAGCAGATCGGTTACATGATGATCGTCTACATCGCCGGCTTGCAGTCGATTCCCACCGACGTGCTCGAAGCCGCCGAGGTCGACGGCGCCGGTCCGTGGGAGCGCCTGAAGAGCGTCATCATCCCCATGATGATGCCCTCGATCACCATCTGCACGTTCCTCTCGATTACCAACGGCTTCAAGCTCTTCGACCAGAACCTGTCGCTTACGGCGGGCGAGCCCTCGAAGCTCTCCGAGCTCTTGGCGCTCAACATCTACAACACCTTCTACGGCCGTACCGGCTGGGAGGGCGTGGGCCAGGCGAAGGCCGTCATCTTCTGCCTCGTGGTCGTGGCCATCGGCCTCATCCAGCTGCGCGTGACGCGCTCCAAGGAGGTGCAGCAGTAAATGAAACGCAAGCATATCTTGAGTTGGGTGGGCACGGCGTTCTTCTGCGTGCTGTGCTTCATCTGGGTGCTGCCCATCATCATCGTGCTCATGGACTCGTTCAAGAGCCGCACCTTCATTAGCTTGCAGCCCTTCGAGTTGCCCACCGAACAGACCTTCGTGGGGCTCGAGAACTACATCCAGGCCATCGATCGCTATGGCTTCCTCGATGCGGTGTGGTGGACGGTCTTCATCACCATCGGCTCGGTCTTTGTCATCCTGCTGTGCTGCTCCATGTGCGCATGGTTCATCACCCGTGTGAGCAACCGGTTCAACCGGGCGGTCTACCTGCTGTGCGTGCTCTCGATGGTCGTGCCCTTCCAGATGGTCATGTTCACCCTGTCGCTCGTGGCCGATCGTTTGAGCCTCGACACCCCTTGGGGAATCATCATCATCTACCTCGGCTTTGGAGCAGGCCTTGCGGTCTTCATGTTCTGCGGCTTCGTGAAATCGATTCCCATCGAGATCGAGGAAGCTGCGCTCATCGACGGCTGCTCGCCGCTGCGCACCTTCTTCTCGGTGGTGCTTCCCATCATGAAGCCCACCTATATCTCGGTGGGCATCCTGCAAACCATGTGGATCTGGAACGACTTCCTCCTGCCGTACCTCGTGCTCGACACGAACGAGTACAAGACAATCTCCATCGTGATCCAGTTCATGAAGGGGTCGTACGGCCGCGTGGACATGGGTGCCATCATGGCGGCCCTCATCATGGCGGTCATCCCCGTGGTGGTGTTCTATCTGCTCTGCCAGAAGCACATCATCAAGGGCGTCGCCGCGGGCGCGGTCAAGGGCTAGGTCATCATGGACATCCGGGACATCGCACGGCTTTCCGGATACAGCCTGGGGACGGTTTCGCGCGTGCTGAACGGCCATCCGAACGTGAGCGACAAGGCGCGGATGCGCGTGCTCAAGGTGGTCGAGGAGGTTGGGTACGAGCCCAATTCGAACGCCCGCTTCCTGAAGATGCAGGGGCGCACGGCCATCGCCGTCTTCGTGAAGGGCGCGCGGAACCTGCTGTTCGCCGACATCCTCGAGCGCATCCAGGCGCTGCTCTCGGAGGCGGACGAGCAGGCCGACGTGGTGTACCTCGACGAGGATGAGAACGAGGTGCTCTATGCGATTCACTACCAGCAGGTGCGCCATCCCAAGGGCATGCTTTTCTTGGGCGGTGACCCGGCGTTCTTCAAGACGTCGTTCAGCCGGGTGAGCGTGCCGGGCGTGCTCGTGACCAACACCGCAGCCGGGCTGGCGTTCAAGAACCTTTCGAGCGTCTCGACGAACGACGTAGAGGCCGCGCGCGAGGTCGTGGAGTACCTGTTTTCCCGCGGCCATAGGCGCATCGGCATCGTGGGCGGCAACCGCGCGCTCAGCCAGGTGAGCGGTCGGCGCTTGCACGGTGCGGAGGAGGCGCTGCGGGCACACGGTATCGAGCTCGATTATGAGCGCGATTACGAGCCCTGCCACTTCTCGATGGAGGAGGGCTACGACGCAATGGTGAGGCTCATCATGCGTTCCCCGGACCTCACGGCCGTCTTCGCGCTCGGCGACGCGATCGCGCTCGGCGCGATGCGCGCGGTCTTCGATATGGGGCTGTCCATCCCCGGAGATTTGTCGCTCGTGGGGTTCGACGGGGTGAACTCATCGCAGTTCTCGATCCCGCGCCTCACGACGATCCGCCAAGACACCCGCCTCATCGCGACGCGGAGCGTGGAAACGCTTCTGGCTTGTTTGGGCGGCGAGACCAAGCCCGTGCGCGAGATGGTCCCGTTCCAGTTGCTCAAGCGCGAGAGCGTGCGGGCGCTTTTGCCAGAAGATCGTGCCGGTTCCGCACCCGTCGCAGATGGTGGCGACGATGCGTCCAATGCCGTTGCGGCGACGGTCGGCGTTTCGGCCGGCCGCGCTCCCGAGACGGCAAAAGCGGGACGGACCCGTGCGCGGGCGTTCCGGGTTCAGGTTAGTGAAAGGAGGGGAGTGATATGAGGCGTTCCGGCATCTTGATGCCCATGACCGCCCTGCCCTCGCCGTGGGGCGTCGGTACGCTCGGCGCCGAGGCGCGTGCGTTCGTGGACTTCCTCTCCGCCGCGGGCCAATCGGTTTGGCAACTGCTGCCAATCGGACCGACGAGCTACGGCGATTCCCCTTATCAGTCCTTCTCTTCGTTTGCAGGCAATCCCTATCTCATCGATCTTGATGATCTGGCAGGGGAGGGCTTGCTCGAGCCGGGCGAGTACGAGGGGCGCTTCTGGGGCGATGACCCCGCGCGCGTTGATTACGGGGCGCTCTACGAGGGCCGCTTCGACGTGCTTCGCCGCGCGGTGGAGCGCCTTAAGAACGCGCGCGCCGACGAGCTCCGGGCTTTTTGCGAGCGCGAGAGCGCATGGCTCGACGATTATGCGCTCTTCATGGCAATCAAGGGCGACCATGGCGGCGCCGCGCTCTCGACGTGGGAGCCGGGGCTGCGCATGCGCGCCCCCGAAGATCTTGCCGTCGCTCGCAGCGAGCTCGCCTGCGAAGTGCGTTTCTGGAAGGGCGTGCAGTGCCTCTTCTTCAGGCAGTGGGCGCGCCTCCACGCCTATGCTCGCGAACACGGGATCGAGCTCATGGGCGACCTTCCCATCTATGTGGCCGAGGACAGCGCGGACCTCTGGGCGCATCCCGAGCAGTTCCAGCTGGATGAGGACCTTCGTCCTCGCGAGGTCGCGGGGTGCCCTCCCGATGGCTTTTCCGATACGGGCCAGCTTTGGGGCAATCCGCTCTTCGCCTGGGAGCGCATGGCGGAAGACGGTTACGCATGGTGGATTGAGCGCATTTCCTACCAGCTCGATTTCTACGACATCTTGCGCATCGACCATTTCCGCGGCTTCGATTCCTACTATGCCATCCCGGCGGGAGCGTCGACCGCAGCGGGCGGGCGCTGGCAGCCCGGCCCGGGCAAGGCGTTCTTCTCGGCGCTCGAGGCGAAGCTCGGCCCGTGTCCCATCGTGGCCGAGGACCTTGGCTTCTTGACGCCCTCGGTGTACCGCCTGCTTTCCGACACCGGCTATCCGGGCATGAAGGTGCTGCAATTCGCCTTCGATAGCAGGGATGGCGGCGGAAGCTTGTACCAGCCGCACAACTACACGCCGCATTGCGTCGCGTATGTGGGCACGCACGACAACGATACCGCGCTCGGCTGGCTGCGCACCGCGGATGCAGGCGACGTTGCGCTCGCCCGCGAGTACCTGCATCTCGACGTAGCTGAAGGCGAGGGCTGGGGCATGATGCGCGCCATCTGGTCGAGCGTTGCGGACCTTTCGATCGTGACCATGCAGGACGTGCTGGGCTTGGGAAGCGATGCCCGTATCAACACGCCCTCGACGCTCGGCGGAAACTGGTGCTGGCGTGCGCTGCCGGGCTACGCGACCGAGCAGGTCGCGCGTCGTCTTCATCGAGCGATGGAGCTCTATGGCCGCTTGCCGAAGGCGGAGGTTGCGGCACGGGATGCCGCGCTGAACGCCGAGGCCGCGGCGGAGGCATGGGCCGCGCAAAGCGATGCCCGTGTGCAGTCATCCGAGGAAACTACCCGATAAGGAGGGGCATACCATGGCAGAGGTAAGTTTGAGGCATATCGAGAAGGTCTACCCGCACGCCGGGGGCAAGCGCCGTGCCCACAAGGCCAAGGACGGCGAGAAGAAGGGGCCAAACCTCAAGGTGACGGACGAGGGCGTGCTCGCTGTCGAGGATTTCAACCTCGAGGTGGCCGACCGCGAGTTCGTGGTGCTCGTTGGCCCTTCGGGCTGCGGCAAATCTACGACGCTGCGCATGGTTGCCGGCTTGGAAGAGATTTCTCGGGGCGAGCTCTACATCGACGGCAAGCTCGTAAACGATGTTGAGCCTAAGAACCGTGACATCGCGATGGTCTTCCAGAGCTACGCGCTCTACCCGCACATGACCGTGCGGGGCAACATGGAGTTCCCCTTGAAGCTGCGCAAGATTCCCAAAGAGGATCGCGACAAGAAGGTCGAGGAGGCAGCGAAGATCCTCGGCATCACGCAGTACCTCGACCGCAAGCCCAAGGAGCTCTCAGGTGGCCAGCGCCAGCGCGTCGCCATCGGGCGCGCCATCGTGCGCGAACCGAAGGTGCTCCTCATGGACGAGCCGCTCTCCAACTTGGATGCCAAGCTCCGTAACCAGATGCGTGCCGAACTCATCAAGCTGCGCGAGCGCATCGATACTACGTTCATGTACGTTACGCACGACCAGACCGAGGCCATGACCTTGGGAGACCGCATCGTGGTCATGAAGGACGGCACCGTGCAGCAGATTGGCACGCCGCAGGATGTCTACGACCATCCGTCCAACGACTTCGTGGCCGGGTTCATCGGCACGCCGCAGATGAATTTCTATGACGCTGAGCTCGTGCGCGAGGCGGGCGGCTCTTATACCGTGCGCGTTGGTGACGCGCAGGTGGTGCCTTCGGCCGAGAAGCAGGCGCGGCTCGCCGCGAACGGTGTGGGCTCGCAGTCGATTACGCTCGGCGTGCGCCCCGAGCACATCGCGCTCTCTGATGAGGGCCTAAACGTGCTGAATGGCGTGGTCGATGTGGTCGAGCTCATGGGCAGCACCGTGAACCTCCATGTAAACGCATACGGTCACGATAGCGTTATCGTGGCGCAGGCCGCTTCGCTCATGGAGCACGCTGGCATCGTCAAGACGGGAGATGCCGTCTCGTTCTCGTTCAGCGGCAACACGGTGCACTTCTTTAGCAGGGAAACCGGCTTGAATCTTGAGTAGATGAGGTGGGGGCGAGGCGCACCGTTTGGCCGTTCCCCTGAGGCGGACAGGCGGGCGTGTCGCCCCGGCTCTTCGAGTGGGCGAGGCCTTGAGGCCGGGCCAAGTCCTCGCATGAGACGCCCTTCCTTCCAGACGGGGCCCTTCCGCGTCGCTGCGGGAGGGCCCCGTGCGTTCGTTTCACTTTTGGGAATATCTTTTCATTCGGCGTGCGGTATCGCTCGCCGTTGCCAGCGGAATCCTGCGGTTATTTAGAATGCGATCGGGTCATGCCCAGAGATGCTAGAGAAGAAGTTCCCAAAACCGGAATGAACTTGGCGACACGCGGCTTCCTAGAACCCGAGGGCCTCGTGCGCAGCCTTTTTGATCCCCTTCCACATGGCGAAGCCCCAGACCGGCGTCTTCTCGAGCATCTCGCAGGCACCGGTAAAGGGATCAACGAGTATGGGCAGGTCGAAGGCGGCAAAGTGCTTCTTCGGCAGCTCTTTGGTGAAGGCGACGGCGTTCGCGTTCAAGGGATGCTGGAGCAAGATGGCGTAGGAGACCACGCCTTTCTGGAGCCCGCGCAGCGCTCCCTGGTAATTGTTGAGAGCCCAATCCGAGCATGCCTTCATGTAGGCCTGCATCTCGGGGTAGCCTGCCGCGTCGTATGCGCTCACGAAGAAATGCTGGTGCATGTTCGCGAGCGCGGCGGAGAACCGTTTGGTAACGATGAGGTAGGCGCCCAGCTCGGGAATGTACTGGGCAGGCTCCCCCAGGCGATTCGACATCGCCTGCACGAAGGCGGGAAGCATGCTCAGGGAATCGGAAGCGGGTGCTTGGGGGGTTGCGGCGGGCGCTGTCGCTGGTGCCGGGGCAGGCATCGTAGTGGGGGCTGCCGGAGCGGGGGCTGCGGGTGACGCGGCAGGGGTCGGGGCAGGGACTGCCGCCGGGGCTGGCGACGCGGTAGGGTCCGCTGCCGGCGCGGCGGGTGCCGGCGGGGTTTGCGGCGCGGTCGAAATGGCCTGGTTCGCAGCGGATGTCGGAGCGCCTACCGGTGCTCCGCAGCGGGAGCAGAACCTCGAATCGTCGGGTAGCTGGTTGCCGCATTGCGTGCAGAACATGGCGCCTCCTTCTTCGGGGACAGGCCCCGATTTCTGAATCAATCGAGTTATCTGCCATGGTACCTCAGGTGCAGGGTGAGGGGTCGCCGGTTTTCGCTTGGCGCGGGGGCCGTGCCGCCGACTGGCTCGAAATAACGTATCCATGCCCGGTGGGGTATGATGGGCAGAGGCAATTCTCCAACCGACTGAGAAGAGGGGCACGATGGCCAAAAAGAACGCTCAGAGAAAAGACGGTTCCGAGCGTCCCGCCGAGCGGCCTCGGCGTTCGATGCCCCGCTGGCTTCGCCGCGCCATTTGCTTTGCCGGCTCGGTCTTCCTTATGTTCTGCGCTGTCTACATGTTCTTCATCATGGTCATCGAGGGCTACGGCCTTCCTATCGGCATCGTGGGCACCATCGTTTTTTCTGCGATGGCGATCCATCTCTTTCGCGCCGGTTTGACCGACGGCCAATGGCGCGTGGAACGCTGAGGGCGCTTCCTCGTCTGTGAACGATCCGCTGCGTCTTGGCTCATCTATACAAGAAACGGGCGCGGTGGAAAACCCACCACACCCGTTTTTCTTGCGTGCCTTGAATTCAGGCGCACGTTCTGGTGCGCCAGGCAACGTCGTTATGCGCGCTTGATAAACGCCCGATAGCCCTTGAAGGCTTCGTAGATGTCTGCCTTGTTGGCAACTTCCCACAGCGAGTGCATCGAGAGGACGGCCACGCCGGAGTCGATCACCTGCATGCCGTATTCAGCGAGGATATAGGCGATCGTACCGCCGCCGCCCGCGCCGATGCGGCCGAGCTCGCAGGTCTGGAAGGCCACGCCGGCTTCGTCCATGATGTCGCGGATGAGCGCGAGATACTCGGCGTCGGCGTCGTTGGAACCGCTTTTGCCGCGCGCGCCCGTGAACTTGTTGAAGCAGAGGCCGTGGCCCATGATGGCGGCATTCTTCTTCTCAAAGCGGTCGGCGTAGAGCTGGTCGAACCCGGCGGAAACGTCGGAGGAGAGCATGCGGCTCGCGGCGAGGCAACGGCGGAGCGCCAGCGGGCTCTCGAGGCCCGCGAGGGCGAGCACCTCGGCCATGGCGTTCTCGAAGAAACGGCTCGTCATGCCGGTTGCGCCCACCGAGCCGATCTCTTCCTTGTCGCAGAGCAGGCATACACTCGTGCGCTCGACCTCGGGCACCGCGAGCTGGGCGGCAAGGGAGGTGTAGGCGCAGACGCGGTCGTCCTGGCCATAGCCCAAGATCATGGAGCGGTCGAGGCCCATCTCGCGCGCAGCGCCGGCGGGCACGACCTCGAGCTCGGCGGAGAGGAAGTCCTCTTCGTCGATGCCGTACTTCTCGGCGAGGACATCGAGAAGCATCTGCTTCACGGGCTCCTTGGGTGCCTCGGCATCCTCGCTCGGGATCACGACGGGGCGGCCGCCCACGATCACATCGAGGTTCTCATGGTCGACGGCTTCGGAAGCGGGTTTCTTCATCTGGTCGCTCGCGAGATGGATGAGCAGGTCGGAGATGCAGAACACGGGGTCGGTGGCATCCTCGCCCACGCAGACATCGACCGTGGTGCCGTCCTTCTTGCACACGACGCCATGGATGGCGAGCGGGGTGGCTACCCAGTGGTAGGCCTTCACGCCGCCGTAGTAGTGGGTGTCGAGGTAGGCCATATCGCCGGCCTCGTACAGCGGGTTCTGCTTGATATCGAGACGTGGGCTGTCGATATGCGCGCCCAGGATGTTCACGCCCTCTTCGAGCGGGGCGGTGCCCAGGTTCACAAGCATGAGGGTCTTCTTGTGGTTCACGGCGTAAACCTTGTCGCCGGGCTTGAGGGCACGCCCCTCGGCCACGGCGTCCTCGAGGTTTACATAGCCGGCTGCCTCGGCGAGGGCGACGGATGCGGTCACGCATTCACGCTCGGTTTTGTTCTGGCTGATGAAGGCGCGGTAGTCGCCGCAGAGCTGCTCAAGCTCGGCAAGCGCTGCGTCACCGTATGCCTTCCATGCGTTCGGACGTTCCATGAGGGGGGTCCTTTCTTACGTTATTGTATGGCCGAGTGCCATGGTAGCACGGTGATGTGTTCGTCAGGCGAAGGTTGCGCGCTGATTATATATACGAACAAATGTTCCAAATGCTTGCTATACTTGACGTGGAATATGGAGTGGGCGGCGTGAGGGCACGTGCAAAATGCCTGGGAGTATGGGGTAATTTGCATATTGTGCAAATTGCTCTCTGTGTCGTTTCTGCTGGTAGCGGCTAGCGATATGCATTTCTTGCATAGTACTCATGCCGGACGGACGGCTCAGTTGTCTCATTTTTTTCGACAGCTGGGCGCGTAAGGTACGGGCGCCGTGACGGGAGGTGAGCGCGCATGATCATCAACACGGGCGGGCGGACGGATACCGTTCAGTATTACGCGGACTGGCTGCTCAGGCGGTTTGCCGAGGGATATGTGCTGGTGCGGAACCCGCGCTTCCCAGAGAAGGTCACGCGCTACGAGCTCGATCCTGCGGTAGTGGACTGCGTCGTGTTCTGCTCAAAGAACTACGCACCTATCCTGCCGCGCCTGCACGAGATCGCGGACCGTTTCAACACGTATTTCTTCTACACCATCACCGCGTACGGGCGCGATATGGAGCCCGGAGTGCCGGATATCGATGCGAGCATCGAGACGCTCATCGAGCTCGAGCGCATCGTGGGGCGTGAGCGGATCGTCTGGCGCTATGACCCGGTGCTTTTGAGCGAGCGCTACACCACGGAGGCGCATCGGCGCACCTTTGATGACATGGCGCGCCGCCTGGCGTCGCACGTGAGCCGCTGCGTATTCAGCTTCGTGGAGCCGTACCGCAAGCTCGACCGGAACATGCCGGAGCTTTTGCCCCTCATGGAGGAGGAGCGCGTCTACATGGTGGAGCTCTTGGGCGGCATCGCGCACGAGCACGGGCTGCGCCTGCAGGCGTGCGCGACGCGGGAAGACTTTTCTGCCTACGGGGTTGAGCGGGCAGGTTGCGTGACCTTGGAAGCGCTCGGTGCGGCGAACGGTGTCACGTTCAGGAAGCTTGCGCATCGCGGCATGCGCGAAGGCTGTGCCTGCATGGAGATGCGCGATATCGGGGCGTATAACAGCTGCCCCAACGGGTGCCGGTACTGCTATGCGAATGCCGATGCCCGCGGGGCGGCGCGGACCTATCGTGAGCAGCATGACCCGGCGTCCCCGCTCATGCTGGGGCACTTGAGGCTGGGCGACGTGGTGACGCAGGCTACGCAGCGGAGCTATCTTGCGGCGGGTGCACGGGCGGCGCGTCAGGCTGTCGCGCCGGGGCAGGAGCGGCTAGAGCTATAGGGTGTGTGCCGCTCGCACGTAAGGATTGCCTGTGCTGGGGTACACGGTAGGCGTGACCACGATGCGTTCTGAAGAGGGAGCCGATTGTGAAACATCAATGCAGGGTGACGGTACTCGAGACCAAGTGCTTTCCCGAGCTGCAGGCGCGCTATCTGGCGGATCCGGCGAGCGGGCCGTGCCCGTGCTTCGCGGCGGGACAGGAGTATCTGTTCGAGCGCGAGGACAGCAAAGACGATTTCTGGCACTTCGGGCGCGATCTGGACCTGAAGTTCCCCTGCGCGGAGGCGTGGGACTGCATCAGCCGCTACATCTACACGGCCCTGCAGGGCGGCTCAATCATGCACGGCTGGACCGCGGACGATCGCATGATGATTGCCTGCTGCAACGACGGCACGCGCCCCGTGGTGTTCAAGATCGAGCGCATCGATATCCCCGAGACGGACGCCGAGCGCGCCTGGCTCGCCGAGCGGGATTTCTCCAACAGCGCGGAGGATGCGTATGCGGGAGCGTAGAGGAGTGGATGCGGAACTCGTTCACACAATGAATTCATGCAACGCGGGCTGTCTCATCAAAGCGCCTGATTGCCTCAATGGGCGATAACGGAGACTAGTAAAGTTTTTCAACCGATATGCCGTCCCACACAGAACCGTTGCTGGAAATCGAGCGGAAAACCCTTTCAGGGTTCTCAACTGCTAGGGCAACACTATATTTGGCTCGCGTTACTGCGACATAAAAGTTGCAGACGCTTACCGGCTTAAGCGCTGCACCTGTAGTAAGGAACTTTTCGATGGGACCAGTGGTGACGATAACAACATCGTTACGTGTCATTCCCTTCGACTTGCGGAAGTTCATCGAGTCGCTGATCCCGTACTTCTCGCTCTTTTGCAGAGCAAGAAGAGTTGCTCCGTACTCGGACACATAACGGTCCAGGTCTGATTTAGCAATGATGTATATCCCATCGTGCCGACCGCGCGGCTCGACAACGCTTACGGTGGGGCCGAACCCGAGCTCGTCGCCGACTATGATGTCGGAGAGCGCGGCGATTGGCGCGATGCTCCTATGCGTCTCGTTCTCGTATCTTATGTCGAGAAGGTCCTTCCCCTCCCATTCCCGATAGAGCTTGATCACCTCTGCGTTCGGATAGTTCTTCTTGTACTTTCGGTCCTTTTCTGCTGTGCTCAGCGTCGACTGGCGGGGGTCAAGGAATAAGTGGACGTCGATGCTCGACTTGAGGAGCCTTTCGAGAACGCACAGGTCGTTGCCCCTGAGATCCTGCGCTTCGTCGATGTAGATCGAGTCGTACAGGCGTTCAAGCCTTCTGATCGCAGCACCCTTGCTGCTGTCAATCACGTCGAGAGTAAGCTTGCCGAGCAGGCTGGGGTAGGCGTCCCCGTCCCTCGTCAGATATCTGTCCGAGCCGCCCGGGCGCTTATCCAAATCCACGTCGCGATTCGAGAGGCCCCTGAGGCGGATGCCTGGATATAGCAGGGGCAGGTACGGCCGAACGATGTCGTGCAGCTGAAATGCCTTCCATCCCGTTACCGACGCGTGGCGTTTTGCCCCGGTTGTCTTCTGAAAGATCCTGAGGGTGTCCTCGCGCTGGTTGGTTTCCGTGTAGGTGAGCACGAGGGTGCGTTCAGGGTTCGGCTCTCGTGCCACCGCGTTCGCAAGCTCCTCCGTCTTGCCCCAGCCCGCGACGGCGACGACGGCGTCATTCATTCTCGGCGCTTTCCGGAGCGGGGTCTATAAAGTTGATGGCGTTCAGGATGTACGAAGGTATGTCCAAAACTTCGGATTCACTCCTGTCGGCTTCCAGCAGCCTGAGAGCCCACTCCGTCTTGTTGTTCGTCATGAACTCATCGAGCTTGTCTGTGGAGTTGCCGCGCTTCCTCACGATTGAGGCAAGTGTTTGGAGTTTGTCTTTGTTCGCCTCGATCATCTGAGGCTCGATCGTCTTCCCTCCCTCGAGTGCGCCGCAGAAGAACGCCCTGACGTTCGAGAGGTGGGGTTTGGCGAGCCCGGCCCAGTAATCAGGGTCCTCCTCGTCGTTGTCGCGAAGCGCTGCCACCCTACCTTTCCCCAAGGCACTTGCGAACTCAAGGAGGCGCTTGTGAGACGTTCCGCATTCGATGACGTCAATGCCCTTCTCGTGCGGCAGCTTGCCGCGCACCTTTCGGAACGCCCAGTCAAAGACAAGCTCGTCGGTGGGTCCCTCGACAAGCACCGCCTTGTCCGCTAGCACGATCCGGAGCGTGTCGTATCCGCTGAGGCGCTTGAAGTAGCTGACGGTATCCTTGCTTAGGTTGGTTATCCTGCTCGGGCTGTTTCCCTCGGCCATCACGGAGAGGCTGTCCAAGCCGAGCCTGTTGAGGACGAAGGGGCTGTGCGTGGTGACGAAGATCTGCCTGTCCTCGCTGGCGGCATCAGCGATTACCCCGACGAGGTCGTTGAGCCACGAGTAGGAGAGGTGGCACTCCGGCTCTTCGAGCAGAAGGATCGACTCGCTATCGGCGTTCTCAAGCGACACGGCACACTTCGTGAGCGTCTGCTCTGCGCTGCCGAGCGCGTAGAGCGGCAGTCCGTCCCTGTGGAGGACGATCGAGTTGGTCCAGTCCGTGCGGGGCGACCTGTCAATCTGGAGACCGAGATCGCCTCTCCCTGAGCAGTTGACAGTGATTCCCGCAAGGATATCCCTGTCGACCTGCGCGTAAACCTGCCTGAACCGGCTGGCAACCTCAAACTTCTTATCGTCATCGAGCTCTTCGCCTACATAGCTCTTCGTGTAGGCGTCCACGGCCCTAGAACGGGGCTCGGGCATAGTATCGATGCGCGTGCAGCTGACCCCGTTAGGTCGCCTGACTATCGGATCGCCCTGGAAGATGTGCCAGGAGCAATCGTAGTAGTCAGTCGGAAGAACGAACGGTCCGCCGGCCTCCTTGATGCTCCGGCACTCTTCGAGAAACTGGGGAAGCAGGTTCGGGGAAACGGAGTAGGTGATGTAGATGCCGGGCGCGTCCTTGAACTTCTTGTCAGGGTCGTTGGCTCCGGTGATCCTTGCCAGGCGCCGGTCCTCGGAGAACACTGCGACGATCTTGATCTCGGGGACGTTTATACCTTCCAAAGGACCGCCGAGTTCCTGGAAGAAGGCGTCGACGATGTCCTTGTTGAACCAGTCGGGCGACAGGGAGCGGCGGGCGCCCTGGCCGCGGATGCTCCCGCGCGTGACAAGCTCGATAGCGTCCAGGACGGTCGACTTGCCGGCAGAGTTTGCGCCGACAAGGATGTTGAGCCCCTCCTTGGGCTCCCAGACGAAGTCTTTGAGGATGCGGAAACCGCTTATGCGAAGCTCACGAATCATCGAAGCAGGCCCCCCTGGAATAGATGCACGATTTCCAGTAAAGTTGCCAGTCTTGGCGGTTTCTCTGATTTTATCAAAGCACGCTATAATCGTGCGATAAGTGGCGGTTGGGGCGCTGATGTCAATTTGTCGTTGGTCAGGGGGTCGTACAAGCTCTTCGGGCAACGACATAATGGCGCCGGCGCGGCGCATGAATGTGTCCGCCCAATCGTATATGATGGATATCGTGAATAAACTCGGGCATTCCATTAATTCGAGTGCCGGCACGATAGGGAGCGTGCATGCTGAACCCCGATGAAAAACATCGGGGGGGGGCACGTCGAAAGAGGCCTCTCCTTCGATAGCGCGCTGTGACACCGCAGCTAGGAAGCGCTTTCCAGATCAAGTCGAGGCGACATTATGATGCGCCTCGAGGATATATCCGTGGGCCTTGACATCTCGGGCATTACCCAAAGTGGTCCGGTTACTGTAGAACGAGTGGTGTCGTTTGGTTTCGACGCACTTCAGGTTACTTATCGCGACTCTTCTGGATTGCTAAAGGAGACCCTGCTTTTCCGAGAGAACGAGCGATCGCTGGCTCCCGTCGAGGCGAACCGTCGTTCGTTTACGGCTAATGCGGATGAGCTCAAGCTCGCCTCCGAGGCCTTGCGTATTCAGCTTGCATTTTTATTCGATCCGTATCTCGCGGTTCGCGCGTCTGCGATAGAGCCTTTACCTCACCAGATTACCGCCGTGTACCAGGAGATGCTTCCCAAGCTTCCTCTCAGATACGTGCTGGCGGACGATCCCGGTGCCGGCAAGACGGTTATGGCGGGACTGCTGATTAAAGAGATGATGGCACGGGGCGATCTCAAGCGCTGCCTCGTGGTATGTCCGGGGAGTCTATGCGAGCAGTGGCAGGACGAGCTTTACGAAAAGTTTGGCCTTGCATTCGCCATTCTTGAGAACAGCGTATTTGAGTCTGCTGTGACGCGCAACGCGTTCAACGAGCACGATTTATGCATCGCCCGTCTAGACAAGCTCTCCCGTGACGAGCGCATTCAGGACAAGCTGAAGAAAAGCTCATGGGATCTTGTGGTGTGTGATGAGGCACATAAGATGTCCGCCTCCTATTCGGGAGGTGAGGTTAAACGCACGAAGCGGTATCAACTGGGCCAACTCCTTGGTGACATAACTGAGAACCTCCTGCTGATGACTGCGACTCCTCATAACGGCAAGCCGGATGATTTCCAGCTGTTCATGGCGCTTATCGACCCGGACCGCTTTGGCGTGCGGCATGGAAGCAGTACCGCTGTGTCTGACGTATCCGATGTGATGCGCAGACTGGTCAAGGAGGAGCTGCTCAAATTCGACGGTCGTCCGCTTTTCCCAGAACGTAGGGCGTATACCGTTTCTTATGAGCTCTCTGAGGCCGAGAAAGCGTTGTACGACAACGTAACCGCATATGTGAGCGAGGAGTTTAACCGCGCGGACCGTCTGGACGGTAAGCGCAGGAATAGCGTTGGATTCGCACTCACATCGTTGCAGCGTCGTCTTGCGTCCTCCCCGGAGGCGATTTATCAGTCGCTGCGCCGACGTCGTCGTAGGCTCGAAAACCAGCTGGATACGATTCGTCGGGGAAGTCGCGTTGAGAATACGCTCGTCATGGACGGTTCGTTTTACCCTGTCTCTTCTCAGGATGACGACTTTGATGCTGATGACCTCAACGGCGACGAGTACGAGCGCTACGAGGACAGCGTAGTCGACTCCGCGTCTGCCGCCGCGACCATCGCCGAGCTCGAAGCGGAAATCGAAACCTTGGCCCGCCTTGAAGGCATGGCGAAGCGTCTTCGCGAGAGCGGGCACGACCGTAAGTGGGAAGAGCTTTCGCTCTTGCTGCAGGATGATGCGCGCATGTTCGATGGCGACGGCACCGGCGAGAAGCTCATCATCTTTACGGAGCATAAGGACACGCTGTTCTATCTCCAAGAGAAGATCAGCGTCTTGTTGGGCAACCCAGATGCGGTTGTGGTGATTCGCGGCGGAATGTCCCGTGATGACCGTAGGGCGGCGCAGCATAGCTTTACGCAGGACAAGGACGTGAGGGTACTCATCGCAACCGATGCTGCGGGCGAGGGTATCAATCTGCAGCGTGCGCACCTCATGATCAATTACGATCTGCCTTGGAATCCCAATCGACTCGAGCAGCGCTTCGGACGCATTCACCGCATTGGCCAGACCGAGGTCTGCCATCTGTGGAATCTCGTCGCAACTGACACCCGTGAGGGCCAGGTGTTCGAGCGCCTATTCAGCAAACTTAATGAAGAGCGCGACGCCCTTGGCGGCAAGGTATTCGATGTCCTTGGAAAGGTGTCGTTTGGCGAAAAGACGCTGCGCGACCTGCTGCTTGAGGCGGTCCGTTATGGTGATGACCCAAAGGTCCGTGCACGCCTCAACGAGGTGGTTGACAGCGCGCTCAATATTAGTGCCGTAAAGCGCCTGATCGCCGACTACGCCTTAACCGACGATCTCCTGCGCACGAGCGATGTTGTTGCCGTCAAAGAGGATATGGAACGCGCCGAGATGCGGAAGCTCGAGCCGCATTTTGTCGGTGGGTTCTTTATCGAAGCGCTCAAGCGTTTCGGTGGTCGCGTTGCGCGTCGTGAGAAAGGACGTTATGAGGTAAAACGTGTTCCTTCTGCTGTGATTGCTGAGGCCGATCGGCTTGGAGAAGGCGCTGTTAGCAGAACCTATGAGCGCATTACGTTCGACCGGTCATGCGTCAACATGCCCGGGGCACCTGTGGCAGAGCTCATCGCTCCCGGGCATCCTCTGCTCAAGGCTCTTTGTTCTCTCGCTTTGCGCGAATGGGGGAGTGCCTTGCAAGAGGGTTCCATCTTGATCGATGAGCGGGACTGGGGCGAAGAGCCTCGTGCTCTGTTTTATATCGAGAGCTCCATTGAAGACGACGTGGTCGATGCGCACGGAGACGCCCACGTCGTGAGCAAGAGCTTGCGCTTCGTGGAGCTCGATAAGTCTGGCGAAGCTCGTTCGGCGGGGTTCGCGCCCTATCTTGATTACGCGTCGCCATCCGCGGAGCAGCTGGAGCGCCTGCGGTCGATTCTGCGAGGCTGCTCTTGGCTTCAGGATGGAGCGGAAGAGCGCGTTATGGGCTTTGCCATGACGAGCATCGTGCGCGAAGAGCTCGACGCTGTTCGTGCCCGTCGCGAGGAGCGCATCGATAAGGTTTCTAAGGCAGTTGACGAACGCTTGACGGCAGAGGTCCGCTACTGGGACAGCCGTGCTGCCGAACTGCGCGTCAAAGAGACTAAGGGTAAGACCAACAGTCGCATCAACTCATCGAATGCCGTGGCGAGGGCGAACGACCTCTCGGAGCGTCGCGAGAAGCGCCTTGCTCATTTGGAGGCGGAGCGCGCGCTGCGGCCCCAGCCGCCGCGCATCGTGGGTAGGGCAGTCGTGGTTCCACAGGGGCTGATGAGCAAGCTCTCGGGTGGCTCAATCACGCCATCTCAGCGTGACGAGCGCGCCACCATTGAGGCGGCGGGCATGCGCGCCGTAATGAACATTGAGCGTGAGCTGGGGTATGTGCCACGCGATGTGAGCCGTGAGAACTGCGGATACGACATCGAGTCACGCGTTCCGAGCAAGCGGGATGCGGAGCGGCGTCTGCGTTTCATCGAGGTAAAGGCCCGTTCCGCTGCTGCGGATACCATAACCGTAAGCTGCAACGAGCTGCGCTGCGCCGGTAATGCCGAAAACGTCGATTCTTTCATTCTCGCCATCGTTGAGGTGGGGGAGGCGGCAATAAAGACGACCTATATCGCGCATCCGTTCGCCGGCCAGCCACATACCGCGCTCGCTAGCAGCACGTTCTATATCGACAAGCTTATCGCCGATGGCGAGGTAATCCTAAGCAGAGAGGAGGCACGATGAACTCCTCATCTGCCTACAAGAAGAAGTTGATCGAGGTCGCGCTCCCGCTGGACGACATCAATGCGGCGTCTGCGCGTGAGAAGTCTATCCGTCATGGGCATCCTTCAACGCTGCACCTATGGTGGGCGCGCCGCCCGCTCGCGACAGCTCGCGCCGTGATCTGGGCGTCGCTCGTCGATGACCCCTCAGCTCATCCTGAGGAGTTTCCTACCGAGGAGGAGCAGCAGGCAGAGCGCGAGCGGCTCTTTGACATCTTGCGCGAGCTGGTGATTTGGGAGAACTCGAACAACCCACGCGTGCTCGATGCTGCCAAGGCGGAGATTCATCGCTCCATGGGCGATGATGTGCCTGCGCTGCTCGACCCATTTGCGGGTGGAGGGGCTATTCCGCTCGAGGCCCAGCGTCTGGGACTCAAAGCATATGCCCAGGACTTGAATCCCGTGGCGGTAACCATCAACAAGGCAATGATTGAAATCCCGCCTAAGTTTGCAGGGAATAAGCCGGTGAATCCTCGTTCCCAAGCGGAGCGACCGCTCGATACATGGGAGGGCAACACCGGTCTAGCCGCAGATGTTGAATACTACGGAAACTGGATGCGAGAAGAAGCTTTTCGTCGTATCGGACATCTGTATCCCAAGGTGGGGGTGCCAAAAGAGCAGGGCGGTGGGGAGGCGACCGTTATCGCGTGGATCTGGGCTCGTACGGTAAAGTGTCCGAATCCAGCGTGCGGACATGAGACGCCGCTCGTGCGCTCGTTCGACCTATCAAAGAAAAAGGGCAAGGAATGGCATGTTGAGCCCATCGTTGAGAATGGCGGGGTTCGCTTCGAAGTGAGGCCTGGGAAGAGCGACCGCGAGGGAACAGTGAACCGGCGTGGGGCAACATGCTTACACTGCGGGATGCCGATTGGATTCGACTGTATTCGTGAGGCTGGAAAGCATGCAGAATTAGGAATTAGGTTGATGGCGGTTGTGGGTGAAGGGGATCGCGCGCGCCTATATCTCACTCCATGCGAAGAACAGGTCCAATCTGCTCAAGTAAAAAAGCCGTCGGCATTTCCTTCAGTCAAGCTTTTTGGAAAAGCTCAAGTAAACATTGGACTGTATGGGTTAAATGAAACGGCAGACTTGTTTACAAATCGACAGCTAACTGCACTGGTCGCGCTTTCAGATCTGGTAAATGAGGTACGGGAAAAAGCGTATATTGACGCGATAAAAAGTGGTATGGAGGCCAATGATACGGGTCTTGATGGCGGAGGTACAGGTGCGAGCGCGTATAGCGAAGCTCTTTCAGTATATCTGCAATTCGCGTTGGACAAAGTGATAGACAGGGGGAGTACCCTATGCTGCTGGGATGCCGGATACCAGAAAATAGGTAATACATTCGGTAGGCAGGCGCTTCCAATGCGGTGGATGTTTGCGGAAAGTAATCCACTTGCTGACTCTACCGGCGGATTTGCGGGATCGGTGCGATGGGTGAGTGAGGCGGTTGCCTCTCTTCCAACATCGGAGCCTATTTTGGGCAGCGCAAGGCAGTTTGACGCTCAGAGTGACTGCGGAATTCGAAACATAATGGTCTCAACGGATCCTCCGTATTATGACAACATCGACTATTCAGATCTCTCTGATTACTTCTATGTTTGGGATCGAGCTGGCCTTCAAGAGGTGTTTCCCAAGCAGTTTGGCACCATGCTTACGCCAAAAGAGGAAGAGCTTGTTGCTGCTCCGTACCGATTTGATGGTGGAAAAAGGGAGGCAAAGCGTTATTTCGAGAATGGCATGCGCAAAGTTTTTTCTGGACTGACTAGATGTGTGATTTCTGATGTACCCATGACGGTTTACTATGGATACAAACAATCGGAAACTGCCAAACAGGGCGCTGCTGAGACGACTTCATCCAGCGGCTGGGAGACAATTCTTCAAGCAATTATTGACTCGGGCTTCTCTGTTACCGGCACTTGGCCAATGAGGACTGAACTGGTATCAGCGCTTAAGTCGTCAATGAATGCTCTTGCTTCTTCAATCGTTCTTGTCTGTCGAAAGCGCCCGGATGATGCTCCCATTTGCACCCGTCGCGAGCTCGTGACCGCGTTGCGCCGAGAGCTGCATCCTGCGCTCGATAAGCTCCAAGCGGCGAATATCGCTCCTGTTGACTTGGCACAATCCGCTATCGGGCCGGGTATCGGAGTGTACTCACGCTATGCGCATGTTCTCGATGCCGATGGGTCCGAGATGGGCGTGCGCGCGGCGCTCCAGCTCATCAACGAGGAGCTGGATGCGTACTTCAATGACCAAAGCGATGGCACCGATGCGATGAGCCGTTTTTGCATCGAGCTCTATACCCAGGCCGGATTCAACGACGTGAAGTATGGCGAGGCGGAGGTGCTCGCTAACGCGAAGAACGTATCCATTCAGGCCATGGAAGACGTGGGTCTGCTGAATGCGGATAAGGGCATCGTTCACCTTCTGACGCGCGATCAGATCGAGATGAAGACGTCGCTTACCCAACCGGCATGGCTCCTGGCCCAGCAGCTTACCGTGTTGCTGGATAAGGAAGGTGTTGAGGGGTGTGCCAAGCATGTCTCTCAGGTTTCTCTGGCAGATGCAGAGCGTGCCAAGTCGCTTGCGTATCGCTTGTTCACCATTGCTGACCGCAGGGGCTGGGCGGGCGAGGCCTTTGCTTACAACTCACTCGTTACATCCTGGTCCGACATTGCTGGGCGTGCACATGAGCTTTTGCGCTTTGTACCTGTTCAAGAACGGCTTGAGTTTTAGGGGGATGCATGGTGGAAAATTGGGATCGTGTTAATAGGGGCTTCGATTTGCTTCTCCCCGTGTTGCTCAGATATGAGCTAAATGAGCTTGAAAACGCGTATGGCAGAGAGGCGTGGTGGACGGAGGGAATAGAGCCCATCCTCTCGCCGGAACAGCGTAGAAACATTGGCCATCTTAGCGATGATTCCGAGCGTATAGCATCGATGGATATTGCTCTTGCTCTTCGGGTGCTTGATGTCAGATGGAAGGATGTATTTAGAAAAAGATTGGCCCGCGATTGCAGGACGTGGACAAACGAGCTGAAGACAGTCCGCTCTAATGCGGCACACCGCGGCGTGCAGGATATGAGTGACGATGATGCGTATCGCGCGCTTGATACCATGCAGCGGTTGTGCATGGAAATCGACAGTGATAAAGCGGAGCCCCTTCGTGAGCTCATGCGCGAGGTTCGCTATGGGTCCGCCGAGGGGTCATCGCAGGCACGCGCTCAGGCAAGTGATGCTGTGACTCGCCTGACGTCTACCGCCACGCTCGAAGTAGGTCAGCTCGGTAGCTGGCGAGATGTGGTAACTCCACATCCCGACGTTGCCGAAGGTCGCTATCGCAAGGCGGAGTTCGCTGCCGACCTGGCGCAGGTGGTACGGCATACCGCACAGGCGGAATACCAGGATCCGGTTGAATTCTTCTCGCGCACTTATATGACGGCTGGCATCAAGGGGCTGTTGAATCAGGCGCTCAGGCGCGTGAGTGGTCAGGACGGCGAGCCGGTTATCCAGCTCAAGACGGCATTTGGCGGCGGCAAGACGCACAGTATGCTTGCGTTGTACCACTTGCTGCGCGGTGGATTCGATGTTGCGAAAACCCCCAATGTGGCGGCGGTATTGCAGGAGGCTGGGCTTACCGAGGCTCCGCGCGTGCGCGTGGCGGCGATTGTGGGAACGGCGCTCGATCCGTCTAAGGCACGCAGGCCCCAGACCATGCCGGGCATCACGGTCAATACCGTTTGGGGTGAGATCGCCTATCAGCTTGCGGATGCGGCGGGTGACCCAAGCCTCTATGAATATGTACGGGATGCGGACAAGCGCCATGTTTCCCCCGGTTCGGAGGCCTTGACGGCATTGCTCGATGCGGCGGGTCCCTGCTTGATTCTTATTGACGAGTTCGTTGCCTATGCAAAGAAGCTGTATGGCGTCGACGGATTGACTGCTGGTTCGTTCGATAACCTCATTACGTTTGTGCAGGAGCTTACGGAGGCTGCCCGTGCCAGCAAGGCGAGCCTTGTGGTTGCGTCAATCCCTGAAAGCGAACGGGAGATTGGCGGCGACGCCGGGCAGCGTGCGCTGGAGGCCATTGAGCATACGTTTGGTCGTATGGAGTCGATTTGGAATCCGGTGACAGCCAATGAGGGCTTCTCGGTGGTGAGTCGACGCCTGTTTTCCACACATGTTGATGAAGCGAAGCGCGATGCGATTTGCCACGCCTATGCGCAGATGTACAGGGACAATCCGGCCGACTTCCCGGTCGAGACGCGTGAGCCGGATTACTACAACCGGTTGGTGGCATGTTATCCCATTCACCCGGAGGTTTACGATCGCCTCTATGAGGACTGGTCGTCCATCGACGGCTTCCAGCGTACGCGTGGCGTCCTGCGCTTCATGGCTGCGGTGATTCATGAGTTGTGGTGCGAGAACGATAAGGCTCCTATGATCATGGCCGGTTCTTTGCCGTTCGATGTCGCGCCAGTTCGCGATGAACTGCTGCTCCATTTGGGGGATAGCTGGAACGCCATCGTTGATTCCGAGGTCGATGGTCGCAATTCCGAGCCATTTAAGGCGGATGCGTCAAACGTTCGCTTTGGACGGGCGTTTGCCTGTCGACGTGTTGCTCGAACCGTATTCTTGGGTAGTGCGCCCGATAAGCAGGGGCAGAGCGTTCGCGGTATCGAAAAGACGAAGATTAACCTCGGCGTGCTGCAGCCGGGGGAAAATCCCTCGTTGTTCTCTGATGCGCTGGCAACACTCGCGGCACGTGCCTCCTATTTCTATACCGATTCGGCGGGAGCTCGATTTTGGTACGACACGCGTCCCACACTGCGCAAGACCGTCGAGGGGCGCGCGCAGGGCATTTCCGAGGACGAGGCTCGTCATGAAATCGAACAGCGCATCAAGCGCCTGCGTGCGGTAGCGCCGCTTGAGCGCTTGCACGCATGTCCACAGAGCTCGCTCGAGGTTCCTGATGAGCAGAGTGCTCGGCTGGTGGTGTTTGGGCTCGATGCGTCACATCAAAAGGGCGTAGCTGCGAGCAAGGCGATGGAAGGAGCAAAGGAATACTTGGCAAACCGTGGAACTGCGCCGCGCACGTTCAAGAACGGTTTGGTGTTCTTGGCACCGGATGCAGGGGCAGTGACATCGCTCGTGCAGGAGGCGCGTCTGTGGCTTGCGTGGAAATCGGTGTACGATGACCGCGACCGACTCGATTTGCCCGCTTCACAGGTTCGCGAGGCGCGCAGCGGCATGGAGGCGAGCTCGCAGAGTCTTGATGTGCGCATCGACGCCGCATACGGCTGGTTGCTCATTCCTCAGATCGACCTTGAGTCGGGATAGATGGAGGTTCGCTGGGAAGAAGCGCGTCTTGCCCAAGGCGATGGCGGCATGGTTGATTGTGCTGTTAGGAAGCTTCAGGCGGATGAGGCTCTTGTTGCCCAATGGTCGCCCATGCTACTCAAGATGACGCTGGACCGATGGCTTTGGAAAGAAAAGGACGCCATCCAGGTAAAGCAGCTTTGGACGCAGCTTTGTTCGTATTGCTATCTGCCGCGCTTGGCGAGCTTCTCGGTTCTCGAGAGAACGATTCGAGAGGGCTCCGCATCCGGCGAGTTCTTTGCGGTGGCCTCGGGAGTGGAGGGTGACCGTTACATCAACCTCACGCTTGGTTCTGAGCGACTCGGTATCCATGACGCCGATTGGCTGGTGAAGCCTCCCGTTGCGCGCGAGCAGCTTGAGCGCGAGCGGAATCCGTCCCAAGGCGAGGATGTCGTGCTGACGCCGCCGGTTCTGAAGCCGGGCACAGATACTTCCAGCTCAAACGGGAATGGCGGTGGCATGCGGCCGCCGATCGCACCGGCAGAGCGGCGTCCCGTTGAGTTCATCATGGATAAACCGCTCGACTCTGTTCGCGTCAATAGGGATGTTCCTGAGGTTATCGATGAAATCGTTTCGCATTTTGAGCGTGAGGGCGCACGTGTTGAGCTGATCTTACATGTCGAGGCCCATTCCGATGACGGCTTTGATGTTCCGCTGGTGCGTACCATTACCGAGAATTGCCGAACGCTTGGTATTACGTTCGAGTTTAACGAGTAGCAATTGCGAGGCTGCCATGAGGTCTGAGAATGAGTCCGTTCACTATCGCGCGCGTTTCGAGCTTCGTGCGTCGCAGCGAGATTGTGACCCTGCCAAGCAGGTTATCAATGTGCTCCAGAAGTGGTTTGCCGGTAAGGAACGGATGGCGAGTCACAACGGTATCGATGCGGCGTCACGGCTGTACGGTCGCGACGTGAGTACATTCTCGATAGAATTCTCAGCAGGCAGCCTCTCCCTTCCCGCTGGATATGAGGGCGGCATAGGCTTGAGGGGTGCAACTTCGGTTTGTACGCGGGCTGTTGCAGAGGATGACGAGAGGCCGGCATGCTGGGCGTTTGAATACGATGAGCCGGACAGCAAGGTTGCTTTTCGGCACTGGCACACGAGCGTGGGCATTTCCGGACGTGAGAGCTCCGGCTTCTGCACGGTGAACATTCGAGTTTCGTATTACATGATGCCTGGATATATTGGAAAGCAACTCTTTGTTCCGCCAAGCACGACGCCCCGTTTTGTGAAGTCGATGATTGAACTTCCCGACATCGATGTTTACGTTGGGGAAAGCAAGATTCTGCGTGAGGAATGTTACCTAGATTCAAGATCCTTCGAATCGTTCGAGAAGAGCTTGCTAAGCCCCGTTAGAACCCTGCCGTTGGTATTGATTACTACTGACTATAATGGCGCGACGGCGGTCTGGGATGCAACGGAGCTCGCCGACAAGGTACTTGGGATGGCAAATGTTTACGTGTTCGATTGGAGGGACAGCAAGCTCAAGCACGATGGCCTGTTCCGCTTATTTGCGAAGGGGACACCTGCATATAAATACGGGTGCGCCATGTCGACGCTTCGTATCTATCACCCCGGTATTGACTTAGGTGATCCATCGGGCAGTGGCCGTCATCGCTTTTTCAAAAAGGGCGATATCGATGCCCAGCGATATGGAAATAGGGATGGGTTTGTCGAAACGCTGAGTCGGAGTCTGAGCAGGGGCTTTGCGACTAAAGAGGACGATGTTGTCGATATCGATGATATTCGCCGGAAGCAGAGCGAGAGCACGCTTCGGGAATTAAGCAAAAGAACCGAAGAGCTGAGAAAGCGCGTGCACTCTGCACAGGAGGAGCGTCGCGGTCATGTTCCGTCGAAAGATGCTGAAGATGAGATTAGGTATCTCAAGAAACAGCTTGCTGCAGCTCAGGACGAAGCACTTGAGTGGGAGAAGCTCGCGGTTGAATACTCCGAGGCGTCGCAAAGCAGCGCGATTGATGGTTTGAAGGAGAGGATTCGCTCGCTGGAGAACGATTTGGCGGAATTTGACGACGAAGTCCGCACGCTTTCATTTCGTGTTGACACATTGACCGATGAGAACGCAGGGCTGCGCTCTGATAATGATTCGTACAAAACAATTGTACGGGTTATAGAAGGAATTGGTCATATCCCCTCCACGCTTACGGATGAAATCGATTTGCTGTGTACATTGTGGCCGTCAAAGGTCGTTGCGACCGACTCAGCATATCGTTCCGCAGCGGATTTCATCTCGGGTGACCTCGATGAGCAATGGCAGATTCTATCGAGTATCCCCTTGGTGCTTTGGGATTTGTATTTCGGGGCCAGCTCCGGGGGTGATATTTCTGGTCGCTACTACGAGAAGGCTGGCTATGAGTTGGCGTTGACCGAAACCAAACTGACTAAAAACAATGCGAGCATGATGCGTGAGCGCGAGGCTGAATATCAGGGCAAGATCGTTGACTGTAGGCCTCATATCAAGGGAAAGGATAAGAACCCGAAACGCGCATTCAGGGTGCACTTTTATGTTGACCGGGCTGGTGGAAAGATAGTGCTGGGGCATTGTGGCGGGCACCTAACCACGGCTGGAACGCAGAGGATACGGTAATGGACGATCAAGTCGTATATAACGGCAAGGTGTACGTTCGAGAGAGGCCGCGCTGGATCGAACGGGGCATCGGGGTCGAGGAGTCGATGCGTCACTACAGCAGATTGACCAAGTTTTATGTGGTGGGCAATCCAGTACCGGGGCTGTCGGCGAGACGGCTTGATTTGAAAGACCTGGGATGGGATGCACCTTGGTCGAAGCCGGAGTACTTGAACAGGAAAATGAAGGATACAGTGCGCGATGGCGACTTTCTCTGGTCGGCTGAAGCTTGCGACGAGATGGAAGAAGCGTTGCGCAAGGCCGACATGCTCGATGGGTGGGTGGATTGGCTTGCGCCGCGAGAGCGTGCAGCACTACACAACTGCAAGAAAAATCAGATGATGAGCCTCCTTTATCATGTGCGAAACTCGTTGTGTCACGGCAGATTCACCTTCTTTAAGCGGAATCGTGCGATATGGATTGCCTTGGAAGACGTGAAAAACCCGGGGAAGGGGTCGCCCGTCGGGGCTTGGAAGCAATTGTCGGCGCGCATGGTCTTGCGATACTCGACGCTGCTTTCCTGGCAGGAGCTTATTTTGGCAGGTCCAAAGTAATGCGGGCTGGTTTTGGTGGATGCGATCGGAGATAAGCCCATGGACTACAACGAGGCGCCGAATCTATATTCCGTTTGCACGTACGACGAATGGTGGAACTGCATCGTTATGGAGGGGGGCGGGCACTCTCGAGCTCCAGTGGGAGCACCTTCGCCAGTGAGCGGCATGGATTGCCCGATCGACTGTCCGACGAGCGTCGTTCCGAACTTATAGGGGCGGCGCGCCAGCATCTCCCGCTTGGTGCCAGCTTTTCGCCCTCCATCCTTCGCAAACATCTTGTGCCGACGGAGGAACACATCCCCTCACAGAGCTATTACGCCATATGGGATGGACGAGGTGCTCGCACCGAGATATACAATCTTCCGGCTGGGACTGCAGGGCCAAGCTACTGTCGCCAAGAGTCGGTCGATTACGCCGCTCCGGGTATGTGGGGCATCTGCGACACTCTCGACGCCGAGCTTATCGAAACGTTTCTCAAAGAAGGCTATGACGAGGATGCCGATGTTTCCGCGGCCGTCGACGCCAGCGATGAAGAGTTGCTCAATCTATATCGGCGCTACGGGGTCCCTATTTCGCCGAAACGCGTGATAGATGGCTCGCATTACATCCATCCCTGTCGCGGTGGGTTTGTAATCATCGTTCCCGATGGCGTGGTCGCCATTTCCGAGCGGGCGTTTGGCAGCCTTCGAATGACCATGGCGGAATGGCTTCCCGATGTTCCGAAGTGGCTTGACATCGGTGGTCTCAGCAGGGATGACCTGGTGACGTTCGGCGTTCGTGACCTGCGCTGCAAACGGATCATATTGCCCGAATCGCTGCGCTATATTGAGTCGCGTGCGTTCGAGGGGGTGCAGGTCGAGGATGTTGTTGTGCCGCCATCGGTCGAGTATGTGGGCCCAGGTGCCTTTTACGGGGCAAAGCGCGTGACAGTCTACGACACCATTTCTCCCGAGGCACGTCCGGCGGATGAGTTATTTGACCTATATGACGGAATGCCCAATTCGCCCATAGGTTGGCTGGGGTTGAAGCCGCGGGACGCTTGCATACTTGGAATCAGGCGAGCTGAGATGGCCGACTTCGAGGTGATAGTTCGCTCCGCAGCTTCCGACGAGGTGCTACATCGGGTCTATATGCCTTTTGGCCAGATGATGAATGAAACGACGGGATGGGGATACGCCAGGGTTGTCAAGGAGCGCTATCTGGGGGTTGCCTCCATGTTTGCCTCTTCGTGGGGGCGTGGTGCAAGTTTCGCGTTTTCACGTTTGGACGGAATGTACGAGCGCATGCCCAATCAGCGAACCAAGCTCAAGACGGCAATCAATCGTTTGGTGTATCCGGTAGATCTTTCCGACGAAACGCGCGAACAGTATGAAGCATATGTCGCGCGCAACGCGCGTCGTGCGGTGGCGATTATGGCTGAGGATGACGAGATCGAAGCGCTTCATGCTCTGGAGCACTTGGTGGTCAAGAAGCGAAATCTGCAAGCCTTGATTGAGGTGTGCGGAAAGGCGCGACGCATGCGTTCTTACCTGAAGAGGCTGGTTCAATAGCATCGGGGCGCTTTGAGAGCGGGGTTATTAGACGTCCTAGCCATGCATCGTCACTGACTGACGCGAATGATACACAATCCGACGGAATCAGGGGCGATTGTGTGTCGTCCGGGCGGGTTTGCAGCGAGGAGGCGGGTGCAGCGGGAGCACCGCCGGCTCGCCCCTGCCTCCTTGACTTCGACCCAACTCCAAGCAGTTGAATGGTGGCGTACCGCATTCACCACCAATCCAGGAGGCCGTCATGAGCACCCTCGTCGTCTACTATTCGCTGTCCTGTGGGAACACGGAGCGCGTCGCCGAGAAGGTGGCGGACGCGCTCGACGCCGATATCGAAGCCATCGAGACCGTGGAGCCCTATCCGGGTGACTACCAGGAGGTCGTCGACCAGGGCAAGCGCGAGGTCGAGTGCGGCTACAAGCCTGCCATCGAGGCGCTGGAGTTCAACCCGGCGGACTACGAACGCATCGTAATCGGCACGCCGACCTGGTGGTACACCATGGCGCCGGCGGTCGCGACCTATCTCTCGGAGTACGACTGGCGGGGCAAGACCGTCGTCCCATTCCAGACGCACGGCGGTTGGCCGGGGGAGACGCTTGACGACATCGTGGACGCCTGCGATGGCGCGCGCATCGAGCACGGGATGAGCGTGCAGTTCGATTCCATGGGCGGCGACCGCATGATCACGCCGCTTGCCGACGTAGAGCGCTGGATCGACTCGTTGAAATAGCGGTTGCGCCGCCCACACGGTCCGCGCACTCGTCGTTTTTCGCCAGCTCGGGCCAAGCACCGTGAGCGCTGCCACCAGCGGGCGTCCACCCCGCCGCCCCACCACCCGAGCCCCTGCGCGCTCTGTGCAGATAATGTATAGAAACAATCTCCTCATGCATAACATCTGCCGTTTTTCGATGCTCGGCACCCGTTCGCCTTTTCGCGGCGTGGGCACGCCTCGGATTCTGTCATGATGCTCGTATGCAGGTTGCGCGTCCGTTGCTCGCGCGGCCTAGCTTCGCGCGCAGACGAGCGCCATCGACCAAGGAGGAATGCATGGAATACAAGATTACGGGATACCAGCCCGAAAAGCTCTTCCATTATTTTGAGGAGATCAGCGCCATCCCGCGCGGCTCGGGTAACGAAAAGGGCATCAGCGATTACCTTGTGGCCTTTGCCAAAGACCACAGCCTCGACGTCTACCAGGACGAGGTCTATAACGTCATCATCAAGAAGCCCGCGAGCGCCGGTGCCGAGGCTGCCGCGCCCGTCATGATGCAGGGCCACATCGACATGGTGTGCGACAAGCTTGCCAGCGTCGAGCACGACTTCGAGAAGGACGGCCTGGACCTCATCGTCAAGGACGGCGTTCTTACCGCCAACGGCACCACCCTCGGTGCGGACAACGGTATCGCCGTGGCGCTCATGATGACGGTGCTCGACGACGACTCCCTCGTGCACCCTGCGCTCGAGTGCGTGTTCACCACCGACGAGGAGACCGGCCTCGTCGGTGCCGAGACCCTCGACAAGTCCAAGATCGACGCTCGCATCATGATCAACCTCGACTCCGAGGAGGAGGGCGTCGCCACCGTCAGTTGCGCCGGCGGCGTGGTCGCCACGCTCACGCGCCCCATCACCCGCGAGCACGTGCAGGGCTCCACGGTCACGCTCGAGGTCTCCGGCCTCATGGGCGGCCACTCCGGCTCCGATATCCATCTGGAGCGCGGCAACGGCGACCTCATTCTGGCCCGCATCGTCGAGAAGCTCATGCGCACCGGCGAGCCGCACCTTGTGAGCCTTTCCGGCGGCACCAAGGACAATGCCATCAACCGCGAGGCCACCGCGGTCGTTGCCTATGCTGATGCCGAGAGCGCGCAGCAGGCCGTCGAGGTCGCGAATGCCCTCATCGCCGACATCAAGGCCGAGCTCGAGGTCTTCGACCCCGGCTTCACCTGCACCGTTACCGTTGCGGACGGCGTCGAGGTCGACGCGATGAGCGACGCCGACGCGCGCGCCTTCATCGGCGCCCTGCGCATCGCCCCGAACGGCGTCATGCGCCGCAACGTCGCCGCCGACGGAGCGGTGGAGGTGTCCTCCAACATCGGTGTGGTCATCACCGAGGACGCTCAGGTCACCTTCCTGCTCTCGCCGCGTTCTTCCATCGCATCGCTTCAGGAAGACGTCAAGGACCGCATCCAGACGCTCGCCGACGCCTTCGGTTTCGATGCGCGCTTTGAGAACGAGTACCCCGGCTGGAGCTACACGCCCCATTCGCACGTGCGCGATGTCTTCCAGGAGGCCTATCGCGAGCTCTTCGGTACCGAGCTCAAGATCGAGTCGATCCACGCCGGCCTGGAGTGCGGCCTCTTCGCCGAGGCACTGCCCGGCCTCGATGCGATCGCTGTGGGCCCGACCCTCTCCGACGTGCACACGCCGGACGAGAGCATGGAGCTCGCCTCTTCTGAGCGCTTCTACGAGCTGCTCGTCGACGTGCTTGCTCGCCTCGCGAAGTAGCTGATGCGCGAATAGCGATGCCAGCCTGGCATGGCCAAGGGCCGATTCGTAAGACGCCGCCCCGGCACCCTGTGTGCTGAGGCGGCGTTTGCGTGTCCTGGGATGCTGCGGCAGCAGACCCGCTCCTACTTGCGGCGATTGATAAGCACGATGCCCGCCGCGCATGCCGCAATGCCTGCGATTCCGAGCACGGCGGCGAATGCGGGCCCGTTGGGGTCGCCTGTGCCAGCGAGGGCCTCAGATGAGCTCGAGGCGCTCTGGCTGGCGTTCGCGGAGTCTTTGCCGCCCGTGCTCGTTCCGGCGGATGGGGAGTCGCCACCCGAGCCACCCCCGGTTCCCTGGTCGGGGTCGGCGGGAGTCGAGGGGTCGCTCGGATCTTCCGGATCGGGTTTCCCGGGCTTCTCCGGGTCCGGATTTTCCGTGCCCGGATCGCCCGGTTCGGGCTCCTGCTGCTCTTCTTCGAAACGATACGACCCATTATTGCCGAGTGCGGCGGAGAGTACGAGTCTTCCATCCGTCTGCAGTCCGGTAAGCGACTGGCTGTACGATGCTGTGCCGGTTGCGTTGGTCGCTTTCGCCGTTGTCACGGCGGCCGAGCTGCTCGAGCTCGCCGGCGTTCCCTTGGCAAGCTCATAGCGCCCGTCGTCCCCTACGTGCCAAGAGGGATGCTCCTCTTCGGCAACCTGATAGGGGTGGACTGCGTCGAATGCTTCCGCCTTCGCGGTTCCATCGCTGCCAGAAAAATTGGCGCGATAGGCGGTGGTCATGTAGTAGAGCGTTTCGCCCGCCCGCGGTGCGCGCGTGAGCGGCACAAGGTCGCTCGGCGCAGGGAGGCTGCCGGCGGGCGGTTGCACTCCCGACGCGATCGTATAGAGCGGCTGGTTCTGTGCGAGCACGTAGGCGCTGTTGTCGATGGCTGCTGCACCGGTGACAACGGTCTTTGCCTGCGCGCCGTCGCCAGAGCCCTCCACCGAAAGCGCGGTTACGGCGAGGCTGCCCGTAGCGTCTTCGTATCCGGCTGCCCCAAGCTCCGCTTCGATTTCGTCCCGCGTCGCCTCCCCGCTGCGCGCGCGTTCGATTGCTTCGCGCACCTCAGGGCGCGGGGCCACCTCGAAGACCAAGCGCAATGGGCTTAAGGCATCCGCGCCGTCGATCGACATGGTTGCTCCGCCGTCGGCATGGAGCGTGATATCGGTGCGCAGCGCCGGTACGGCGTCTGCGGGAATAGAGAGATAAACGGTTTGGCCGTGCGAATCGAGGTTAGTCTCGACGGCGATGTAGAAGTCGTAGAGCGCGACGTCGCCGCCCGTGTAGAAGTTGGGCAGGTTGCCGATGTAGAGATAGGTTTCGCATACGGCGGTCGCTCCCGCCGCACGGGCGCGATCGATGCGTTCCTGGGTTTGGGCGTCGGCAGAGCCCGTGGCGATGGCGTCGATTTCGCGCTGCGTGGCGAAGCGGTAGGGGAGGCCGTTGTCGCCCGCGACCATGTGGTGGTCGGCGTCGATGTACCAAGAAACGCGGTTCGAGAACGCTCCGCTTGCTGCATCGTAGGAAACCTGGCCGTCCGCCATGGCCTCGTAGAATAGGTTGTACGCGTCGTAGCCCAGGTGGTAGCGCTCGTTGATGCTGTTGATCAGGTAGTCGAACTCATGGGTTGCGCCGGTAAGGTCGCTCGGGTCCCGCAGGCTTATCTGGATGGCCTGCGCGGCGAGCGAGCCGGTAAGCAGGGTATCTCCATATTGCACGCCCGCTATCGACGCGACCTCCATGCCCGCGCCCACCGCGCTGTGCGCCTCGATGCGGTCGCTTCCTGCAAGCGCGTCGTCGGCATCGACGGGAGAGGTGTAGCGAACGTCGAACATCTCGTCGAGAGCAGATGCGAATGCCCAGTTCACGGCTGATGCGCTGCGCGAGGAGTAATAGCGGTGCACGCTGCTCAAGATCACGGGGTCGCCCTCATCGAGGAGGCTCCCGATCACCGGTAGCTCGACGGGTTCTGCCACGATGCCCGACCCGCTCGATCCGTAGAGCTCGAGCGTCACGGTAGGATCGCCCTGCTCGGCTGCCTGAGCGTAGGCGCGGGCGGCTTGCGCAAGGTTCTCCTTAAGATTGACGGAGCGTCCGCCTACCGTAGCCGTGAGATCGCGCTCGGCCTGGCCCTCTGCCGTGTCGAGCAGGTATGCGACGGCATCAGTGGTGTCGATGCCGGTCGTATAGACGGTGAGCCGGTTCCCGCCCTGCGCATAGGCATCGTCCACGTGCTGCTGCACCGAGCGCATGGTGAGCATGGTGGCGAACATGCTGTCTGTTCCATAGCCTGTTTCGCGCGTGCCGGGAAGCGGTCCCAGGAAGCCGGTCGTCTCTCCTGTGTAAGCCGGCGGATGCTCTATGTCGGTGCTTGCCATGGGCGGGTTCTCCACACCCATGATGATGAGCTCGGGGGAGCGGTCTTGGGCGCCCGCCATGCCTGCCTCAGAAAGCATATCGCCGGCGAGGTAGATGCCGCGCTGGAGATACGATCCACCGTTAAGGCGAGCGCTTGCGGTGGTGCCTGCGCCGTCCACCATGCTAGCCGTTACGTTGATGGTGTGCGACGAGGCGTCGTAGCTCAGGTAGGTACCGTCATGTGCGGGCTGGTAGGTGGCGAGCGGCATGAGGGCGGTCACCTCGGATGAATAGCCGACGACTGCGACACGCGTGGGGTTTGCATTGGAATCGCCGTTTTCTGCCATGAGGCGCCCGATGGCACTGTTCAAAGCCGAGACCACGTAGTCGGCATAAGGGCGCTCCGCATAGGTCATGCTGCCGAGCACGCTGTTCAGGCTCACCACGAATACGACGTCATGGCCGCCGCCGTCCTGCTGGTGGACGGACGCGGTCTGCGCTATGGCCGAGATGCTCACGAGAAAGTCGTTTTCGGGGTCCTTGAAGGAGTTCGTTGCCACGCCCGCGGCCTCTGCAGACGCTGCATCGGAATAAACCGAGGCGTCGACCCAGATGCGCCCGGCATGCTCTGTGCTGTAGGTGCCATCTTGTTCCCCCGCACCGAGAAAGTCTTTCCATGTGGAGGCGGTGTCGGGGTCGGTGAGCTTGGTCGTGCCCGTTATCGCGGCATCGTTTTCATTTTGAGAGTTATTGGGTGATGAGGCGCCGTTATGGGCGGCGCTTGATGGGTTGGGGCGCGCGGACGCAGGGGCGCCGGCAACGAAAAAGAGCGTGGCGGCCATGCCAAGGGCAAGGGCGATGCGGGCAAGGCGGAGGATAGGGCGGGCCATGGGACCTCGATTCTAGGCGGCGCGAAAGAACGGGGTGAGCCCATCGACGGTCCGTCGCCCGACGTAGTTGCTCTTCGCTTACCCGTTCATCCTGACCCTATGCCGGGGTTTATGTCTCCGGGGCTCGGTTAAGTAAATCGCAAGAAGCATGCGGGCCCCGGCGCGTCAAATGGGTCAAAATGGGACGTGTTTGTTTTGACTGGTCAAAATGATGGTCAAAATGGGACGGGGTTGTTTTGCCTGCCTCGGCGGGGCGCGTCGTGCTCTGGCTGGCTGCGTTGACCATCTTGCATGCCAAATTACGCAGCAAAAGCTTGATTTGGGCCTCTTATTGCGTAATTCGGCATGCAAGATGGTGCTGCGCTTGTTGAGTGAGTGGTGCGCAAGCCGCATGCGAGCACCGCGCGCCCCGTTCGTCGTGATTCCGGGTCAAAACAACCCCGTCCCACTTTGGCACACTTTGATGCCATGGACGGAATGAGTCAAAACAAACACGTCCCATTTTGACCACTTTGGCGCGGGCTGTGTTTACGCTGAGAACCCTCTCGCGTATGTCCACACGGGCGGGTAGACTGGTGTCAGCCAATTTCCAGAGAGGATGCTCCATGTCTGATACCGCTCAAGCACCCCAGAGCCCGGATCGTCGCACGTTCGCCGTTGTTGACGGCAACTCGCTCATGCACCGTGCGTTTCATGCCGTGCCTCCAACCATGAACGCGCCGGATGGCCGTCCCACGAATGCCATCTTCGGGTTTCTCAACATGTTCCTCAAGATGATCGACGCCTTCCGTCCCGATGGCGTGGCGGTTGCCTTCGATAAGGGCAAGCCGCGCGTGCGCATGGAAATGCTTCCGCAATACAAGGCGCAACGCCCGCCCATGGACCCCGACCTGCGCGCGCAGTTCCCCATGATCAAAGAGCTGCTGCAAAAGATCGAGGTGCCCATCCTCGAGGCCGAGGGATGGGAGGGCGACGACATCCTCGGCACGCTCGCGCGCGCGGGCGAAGCCGCCGGTTGCGACATGCTCCTCATCACCGGAGATCGAGATATGTACCAGCTCACCACCGAACACGTGAAGGTCGTGGGCACCAAGAAGGGCCTTTCGGACGTCCAGATCATGACGCCTGAGACGGTCGAGGACCTCTACCATGGCATCACCCCCGAGCTCGTGCCCGATTTCTACGGCCTCAAGGGCGACACCTCTGACAACATTCCGGGCGTGCCGGGCATCGGCCCAAAGAAGGCGAGCGCCCTTATCGCGCAGTACGGCAGCCTTGACGAGGTCATCGCCCATGCGGACGAGGTCAAGGGCAAGATGGGCGAGAACCTGCGTGCGCACATCGACGACGCCCTGCTCTCGCGCAAGGTGGCGACCATCCAGACGAACGCGCCGGTCGAGCTCGACTTCGAGCGCACGGCGTTTCCCGCCTACGATGCCCAGATGCTGGCCGAGGCGCTTGGAGCGCTGGGCATCATGTCGATCCAGAACCGCTTCTTGGCACTGCTCGGCGAGGGCGGCGCTGCCGGTGCGGCTCCATCTGCGTTCGAGCTGCCATCGCCGATCGTGGTGAACGGCGATGCGACAGAGAACCTCGAGTCTGCGCTCGCGGAGCTCTCGCGCGCCGTTGAGGCGGGCGAGTGGGTTGCCGCCACGGTGGACGATGACAAGGAGGCCGACGCGCTCTTCGGGCTTACGAGAACGCTGTGGGTCGCGGCGGGCGGGAACCTGCTCGCTTTCGAGGAGCCTTCCGGCGCGAGCCTGTCGCCCCATTCCGCGAGCCTGCTCGCCGCTGCCGGCATCGATGGCGCGAACGGACTCATCACGGGAGTCTTGCAGCACCTGTTCAAGACGGGCCTCGTCGCCTCGCCGGATATCAAGGCGCTGCTCCACGAGCTTTCGCCCATCGACTCGAGCGAGCTCGAGCTCATGGACCCGCTCGCGGTGGATCCGAATCGCATTTTCGATACCGTGGTCGCGGCGTATCTGCTCGACTCGGTGCGCTCCGATTTTGGCGATGCCTATATCGCGGACACCTATGTGGGAAAGGCCCTGCCCGCCGCGCAAGGCGAGGAGGGAGCTGCCGACGACGCACCCGTTGCGGCGGCCCGGTCGGTCGCCGTGGCGCTCGCCGCGGTTCAGCCGCTCGCGAAGGCGCTCGAGGAGCAGGATGCCGCCGGCATCTTCCAAGAGATCGAGATGCCGCTCGTACCTGTGCTCGCCTCGATGGAGCGTACGGGCATGTATGTGGATCCCGACCGCTTGCATGCCCTTGCAGAGGGGCTCGGCGGCCAGATCGACGAGCTTGCCGGCCGCATCCGCAAGATGGCGGGCGACGAGACCTTCAACATTGCGAGCCCCATGCAGCTCAGCCACATCCTTTTCGATGTGATGGGCCTGCCTACCAAGGGCCTTAAGAAGACGCACCGCGGGTACTATTCCACGAACGCGCGCGTGCTCGAGGAGCTTGCGCGCGATAACGAGTTCGTGCGCCTCGTTCTCGAGTATCGCGAGAAGACCAAGATCAAGTCGACCTATCTCGACACGCTGGGGGCGCTGCGCCGCTTCGACGGGCGCGTTCATACCACCTACAACCAGACCATTACCGCTACGGGCCGCCTTTCGAGCTCGAACCCCAATCTGCAGAACATTCCCACGCGCTCCGAGCTGGGGCATACGGTCAAGACGGCGTTCTCGGTGGCGCCGGGGTGCGTGTTCCTTGCGGTGGACTACTCGCAGATCGAGCTGCGCCTGCTCGCGCACCTTTCGGCCGACGAGCACCTGGTGGCAGCGTTTAACGAGGGCGAGGACTTCCATGCCGAGACGGCGGCGCGTGTGTTTGGCGTGCCGGTTGATGAGGTCACGCCGCAGCTGAGGAGCCGTGCCAAGGCGGTGAACTTCGGTATTGTTTACGGCCAACAGGCATATGGGCTTTCGCAGTCGCTCGATATCCCCATGGCCGAGGCGCGCGAGATGATCGACCGCTATTTTGAGGCGTATCCCGGCGTTCGGACGTACCTCGACCGTACGGTGGCCGAGGCCAAGCGCACGGGCTATGCCGAGACCATGTACGGACGCCGCCGCCCCATACCGGAGCTTAAGATGCGCAATCCAGCCCAGCGAAGTTTTGGCGAGCGCACTGCTATGAACCATCCCATGCAGGGCACGGCGGCGGACATCATCAAGATCGCCATGGCGCGCGTGGCGCGGCGCATGCGCGACGAGGGGTTCCGCGCCCGCATGATCTTGCAGGTGCACGACGAACTTGATTTTGAGTGCCCGGAAGACGAGGTTGAGGCGCTCACCGCGCTCGTGCGGGAGGTCATGGAGGGTGTCGTGGAGCTTCGCGTGCCCCTCATCGCCGATGCATCGAGCGGCACCACCTGGGCCGACGCGAAGTAGTATGGGGCGAGGCGGGCGTAGCTCCGCTTGCGTGAACAGAGCTTTTGCGCTGCCCGCGCCTCATCGATGGTTTGCTCGATCGCCGCGTGCATGCCGTTAAGACGCCCCGGGACATCTTGACAGCGCGATTGGTATACAGGATGTCCCATGCGAGCGGGCCGGATGCTGCACGTCGGGGCTGGCTGGTCGCCGGCGTGCAGACACGGCGTAAGCCATGCTGAAAAAGACGCTGCGCTGTCCGGCTCGAACGGGATTACAGCTTTTGGGCACTACTTCGCATGAGGTCCGGGTAGACACGCGATAGCCCGGAAGGCACCAGCGGTCTGATCTGCGCTTTCTATCGCCGAGCGTTCAGCCTTACTCGCCGTTCCCGCCCGCAAGTGCCCAAAAGCTGCATTCTCGCTCGTGCGGATGTCGGCAGTGACCGTCGCTCGGCGCCAGCGGACCCTAGCAGCCCTTTGCGGCGAGGATCGCCTCGATGAGCGCGGCGACGCCGCGGTCGTTGTTGCTCGGAATGAGGTAGCGGGCGTGGTCGTGCATGTGCTCGGCAGCATTGGCGACAACGAAGCTATGGCCGGCCGCCTCGAGCATCTCGATATCGTTGTAGGTATCGCCCACAGCAGCTGCATCGGCGATGTCGATGCCGAGCCGATCGCATAGATGGCGCAGCCCCGCGCCCTTGTTGACGCCTTTGTTCATGAAGTCGATCCACTCTGCACCGGCGCAGGTGACATCAAGGCGCTCGCCGAAGGCGGGGGCAAAGGTCTGTTCGTAAACGGAGCGGCTGTTGCCATCGGGGAGGTAGACGGTGAACTTGTTTGCCTCAACGTTGATGTCGTCGAGTGAGCCGACGTAGTTAATGGTCTTGTAGTATTCACTCAGCGACCCATGGTAGGCATGACCGCTTGCCGTTACGTAAGCTTCGTCAAACGCGCAGAGCACCGGCACGCCTGAGCCATCGGCTATCGTCACGGCGGCAATCTCGTGGTACAAGGTCGGCTCAATAAGCTCTTTATGGACGATCTCGTCGCGATAGATGATTGAGGCCCCGTTGTCTGCGCAGAATGCCATATCGTGACGGTGCTCGGGAAACATGAGCTGAAGCGTGGGGCCGGGGCGGCCGCTGGCGGGGCAGAAGAGCACCCCGGCATTCCGCAGGCGCTCGATGAGTTCGGGCATGTTCTCGGGCTGGGTCTTGTCGTCTGCGAGCAGCGTGCTGTCCATGTCGCAGGCGATGAGCCTGATGGAGCCCAGCTCGGGGTCCTGGGTAAAGTCGATAAGCGGGGAAGGCATGCCGTTCCTTTCGTATGCGGTGTTCCTGCTGCCGGGTATGGTGTCCGCGGCAAGCTGGCCGCACCGGATAGTACCATGTTTTGATTGAGGCGATTTGGGCAAGTCGGCCTGAAGCTTAGCCATTTTGGTGGAATTGGGTATGCCGTCTAGCTTGCGCTCACCGCTCCGGCGAATTTCGATCGGTGCCAGCCCCGCTCAACCTGGGTCTGCCACAGGGCGAAACAAACGAGAAACATTGCGATTCTCGCTTGCCCGCGCGCAGATTTAGCGTAAGATACCACCCAACGCGAGCGGGCTACCGTTCGCGGATTAATGATTGCGTTTGCATACGGCGAAGGGTTCAAACGGTGCATACCGAGACGGCGACATACGAGGGCATGGCGGCTTCCGCCATTCTGCTCGGCCAGACTGCCGCCGATGCACAGAACCGACGCCAGCGCGCAATTTCCCGACGACGATAATCGGTCGTCTCTGTTCGCGCGGCTTTCGCGCATCCCCAGAGTCCCGATAAGGTTGTCGTCGTTTCCTCCGGGTGATGTCGTTCATGCCGCGCCCCTGCGCTCATTGCTGTAGACGCACCCTTCCAGAAACAAGTACATACCGCCACCCGTCTCTTTGTCGACGCATACCTAAGGTGAGACTGGTGGCACCTCATCGGGCTCGTCCGCATCGCATTCCACATACCAAGGAAGGACGCACCCATCATGAGCAAGGAAAAGGTCGTACTCGCATATTCCGGTGGCTTGGATACCTCGGTCTGCATCAAGTGGCTGCAGGAGGAGAAGGGCCTCGATGTCATCTGCGTGCTCGGCAACGTGGGGCAGGAGCTCCATGGGCTCGAGTACAAGAAGCAGAAGGCGCTCGATCTCGGCGTCATCGACTGCCATGTGCTCGAGCTCAAAGACGAGTTCGCCGACGAGTACCTCACCAAGGCGATCGCGGCGAACTCCATGTACGAGAACAAATACCCACTGCTTTCGGCGCTCTCCCGGCCGCTGCTCGCTTCAAAGCTCGTCGACATCGCGCATCAATACGATGCCAAGTACGTGGCGCATGGCTGCACGGGCAAGGGTAACGACCAAGTGCGCTTCGAGGCGTCGATCCTCACGCTCGATCCCGATCTTGAGGTTATCGCGCCGGTTCGCGAGTGGGATCTCAAGAGCCGTCCCGATGAGGTTGCCTATGCGCACGAGCACGGCGTTCCGGTGCCCGAGGGCGCAAACGACAACCCCTACTCCATCGACGACAACCTGTGGGGTCGCGCGATCGAATGCGGCGTGCTCGAGGATCCCTGGAACGAGCCTCCGCACGACGTGTGGGTCATGACGAAGGACCCGGAGGAGACCCCCGATACGCCGACCTACGTTGATGTCGACTTCGAGAAGGGCGTGCCCGTGGCGCTCGATGGAGAGAAGTTGCCGCTCGCCGCGCTTGTCGAGAAGCTCAACCAGGTTGCCGGCGACAACGGCTATGGCCGGCTTGACCTTATGGAGAACCGCATGGTGGGCTTGAAGAGCCGCGAGTGCTACGAGGTGCCCGCCGCGCTCACCCTCATCACGGCGCACAAGGCCCTCGAGGACCTCACGCTCGAGCGCGACGTGCTTCACCAGAAGCTGTATCTCGAGCAGACCTGGGCCACCTGCGTGTACAACGGCCAGTGGTTCAGCCCGCTCAAGAAGGCGCTCGATGCCTTTATGGCCGAGACCCAGAAGTTCGTGACGGGCACGGTGCGGCTCAAGTTCTTCAAGGGGCATTGCACGGTCATGGGCCGCAAGAGCCCGTGCTCGCTCTACGATTACGGCCTGGCCACCTACGATCGCGACACGACGTTCGATGAGAAGGCCGCCGTGGGCTTCATCGAGATCGAAACGCTCTCTCTCAAGACCTGGGCGAAGATGCAGGGTCCCACCTCCCTTGCCGCCCAGAACTTTTCCTAGCCTGAGGGCTCGAACGGGCAGCCCGTATCGCGACTCTACGCGGGCTGCCCGAACGGCAAGCTTCGGCTCCGTCCGACCTGCTGTCCTTTGTTGCCGCCGTGTTCCGCGCGCCGGCTTGGACGGTCTTCGTCGCCATCATGCTTGGCGCGCCGGTTCGGGCGGGTCACATTGATGATGATTCCAAGTGTTACCGGGAGAACTACCATGTACGGTGTGATGATTGATACGAAGAAGGCGCACGAGGTTCCCGCCTCGCTGCTCGCATGGACCGAGCGGGCGCATAAGGGGCCGAGAGCCCTTGTCGCCGGGCTCTGCGAGGGCAGCGAAGAGCCCGCGCTTTCGCTTGGCGCGAGCTATTCGCTCAAGGCGTGGACACAGGAGCTCGGCCCGCATGCGCTCGTAGCGCAGCTGGCCTGCTAGTAGATTCGGAGGTTGGCACATGGCGCTGTGGAGCGGCCGATTCGAGGAGGCTGCCGCCCCGGTGACGCAGGAATTCGGTGCGTCGCTGCCGGTAGATAGGGCGTTGTATAAGCAGGATATCGCCGGTTCGATTGCGCACGCGACGATGCTCGCGGCGCAGGGCATCATCGGCCAAGAAGACGCCGATGCCATCTGCGAAGGGCTTAAGGCCATTGAGGCGGATATCGATGCGGGTGCGTTCGTCTTTGATATCGCCGACGAGGACATTCACATGGCGATCGAAAGCGAGCTCACGCGACGCATCGGTGCGGCGGGCGGGCGGCTGCACACCGGTCGGTCTCGAAACGACCAGGTTGCCACCGACACGCGTCTCGCTGCGAAGGCGCTTGCCAAGGACCTCATGGAGGCGAATCTGGGGCTCCGCGCGGCGCTGCTCGATGCCGCTGAGAAGGCGGGCGACACGGTGCTGCCGGGAATGACGCACCTACAGCACGCGCAGCCGGTGCTCCTCTCGCATCACCTGCTCGCCTATGTATGGATGCTTGGTCGCGACTTCACCAGGCTCTCCGCCGCCTTCGATGCCGCGGACCTTTTGCCCCTGGGCGCCGCGGCGCTCGCCGGGACCACCTATCCGCTCGACCGGCGCATGACCGCAGGGCTTCTCGGCTTCGCCGGGGTAATCGAGAACTCGCTCGATGCCGTGTCCGATCGCGACTTCTTGCTCGACCTCGAGTACGCCTGCTCCGTGATGGCGGTGCACCTCTCGCGGCTCTCCGAGGAAATCGTGCTCTGGAGCAGCCAGGAGTTCGGCTTCATCACGCTCTCGGATGCGTATTCAACCGGCTCCTCGATCATGCCGCAGAAGAAGAACCCGGATTTTGCCGAGCTCATTCGCGGCAAGACGGGCCGCGTGGTGGGCGACCTCGTGCAGCTCCTGATGACGTGCAAGGGGCTTCCCCTTGCGTACAACAAGGACATGCAGGAAGACAAAGAGGGGGCGCTCGACGCGGCGAAGACCCTTGCCCAGTGCCTGGCCGTCATGACCGGTATGGTAAGCACCTGGACCGTGAACGCGGACCGCATGCGCTCCGTGATGCACCGGGGGCACCTGGCTGCGACCGATGTTGCCGATTACCTCGCTAAGCACGGGATGCCGTTCCGCGAGGCACACGCGGTGGTGGGCCATCTGGTGCTTGAGGCCGAAAAACAGGGGTGCGACATCTCCGAGCTTCCCTTCGAGACGTTCAAGGAGGCGAGCGAGCTCTTCGGGCGCGACATCACGAAAGCGCTCGATCTCGACGCCATCGTGGCTGCCCGCACGACCGAGGGCGGGACGGCTCCCGTCGCGGTCGTCGAGCAGCTGCGGCGCGCCCGTGCCCGCTACCTTGTGGATGAGAACGCCGTCAAGCTGCTTTCTCCTGTCATTCCCATGGGTGTTCCGGCGGCAAGCGCGCTCTGATTCGCCCGCTCGCGAGCCCTCTTTGCTGCTGGCGCCTGCGGCATGCTCTAGGCGACACGCCCTTCAGCACTGCTTTCCCATGAGCCGCCTGCCCGCTTTAGCCGGGTGCTTGCACGTAAGCGCCTGTTTTCCATCGAGCGCCTTCTCGCTATCCTGGCGGGGAGGCGCTTTTCGTATCTTCGTTCTTCGCGAACATGTTTGGCCTTTGCCCTCTCGATAGCGAACCAATCATAGGTGCAAAGATGCTCTTGCTATACCTCCCTTCAACCGATACTATATAACGCATAGTATCGGTTGAAGGGAGGTATAGATGGACGCTCAGCTCAAGCGCGGTTTCTTGGAAACGTGCGTGCTCGCTACGCTGGAACGGCGCGAGTCCTATGGCTACCAGATCGTCAAAGATGTTCCACCGCTGCTCGGCCTTACCGAGTCAACGCTGTATCCCCTGCTCAAGCGGCTGGAGTCCGCCGGATGCATTACCGTGCGCTCCGCCGAGCACAACGGCCGCCTTCGCAAGTACTACCGTGTCACGCCCGCGGGTGCGGCGCGCATCGAGGAGTTTCTTGCCGAGAAATCGGACGTGATGTCCATCTACCGCTACATCGAGTTCGCCCATGGCGCCGCGGTGCCGGGCGAGGCATGCGACCAAGGAGAACGCAATGACTAAGGCAGAGTATCTGAGCCGTCTGGAAAGCCTGCTGTCCTGCTTGCCCGAGGGTCAGCGCGCGGAGTCGCTCGCGTTTTACGAGGAGATGATCCTCGATCGCATGGAGGAGGGGCTGAGCGAGGAGGAGGCGGTCTCGACGCTCGATGCGCCGGGCGTGGTCGCCGAAGCCATCCTCGACGACCTGCCCGCTGTTCCGCGCGTGGTCGCAAAGACGCGTCGCAAGAGCCGTGTGCTGCTGTGGGTGCTTGTCATTTTGGGCTTTCCCGTTTGGGGAGCGCTCTTGGCGGCGCTCGCGATTACCGTGCTCTCTTTTTATGCGACGGTGTGGATCTTCGTCGCCGTGGTCTGGGGCCTTGCGGTCTTGCTCGTGCTGGGGTGCCCGCTCTTTTTGCTGTTCGCTATCTGCGGTTTAATCGTGGGAAATGCGCCCTACACACTGGTGGAATTCGGCGCTGCCCTGGTGGCGCTGGGGCTCGGGTTGCTGCTGGTGCGTCTTGCGTTTGAGCTCACCCGCGGCGTGGCGCTGCTTTCGGCCGCGGTCGTGCGGCGCGCCGTGTCCCCCTTCGTGAAGCGGCGCGATAGCGATGCAGGCCGCGGGGGTCACGGCGGTTCGCATCACGACGGCGGGGCCGAAGCACGCGGGGGCGACCATAGGCCCATTCCGCCTGAAGAGTTTACGCGCCCGCTCGAGGCCGTTGCGCGCGGCTAGGCGGCCGGTGCACATGGCTAGGTTGCTGGCGCGCGGCTAGGTGGCCGTTGCGCGCGACTGGGTTTCTGATGCGCGCGGCTCGGCCTTTCGCGGCGTTTTCGGGCGAGATTCGGACAGCGCCAGCGTTCTCGGGCGAGATTTGGACGCTCGGAGGCTCCTGGGGGGCTCGGACATTTCTTTGGACGGGCCTAGGCGGCCAGCCCGAGCCGCTCCCTGCGGCCCCTGATCGTATCGTACACGGTGAGGCCCCCCTCGCGGAAGGCCTTGAGCCGGCCCTCCCGGTACCA
>NZ_VTFZ01000009.1:0-126708 GCF_009676995.1 Enorma shizhengliae | reverse complement strand
GCCGGGCATCTCCCCGGTCACCTCTCGCAGAAGAGGTGACCGTTCGCGCCCTTTATCCCATATCCGGTTTTCAAGGTTCCTATCAAAAGTCTCCGGAATTACCCTTGACTCCTAATAGCAGGTCTCTCAGCAGATCTCCTGAATCTCCAGATGGCTCCCTCAGGACCTGAAACAAAAGATACCTACCTACAACAAGCCCCTTCTCACAGTGGCTATTATTCTGAGTGAGAACTGGACGCAATCAAGGTAATGAAATCGAGTCGTTGCCGTAGATCCGTCTGGGGGCGGGGATTATTTCTCTGAGCGATTCCGCAGCAGCTCAGCGACAGCTGAGCTGCGAGGACCAGCGAAGAGAATAATCCCCGCCCCCAGACGGACCACGTAGCAGTAACAACTCCGTGGTATCATCAACCGGTCAACAACTTGCTCGTAGAAGGAGATGGCATGTCACGCACCCGTGTCGCTAAGATGTCAAAGCTCTATGCCCCCACGCTCAAGGAGGATCCTGCCGAGGCCGAGCTTGCGAGCCATAAGCTCATGCTCCGCGCGGGCATGATTCGCAAGATCGCTTCGGGTCTTTATAGCTATCTGCCGCTCGCATGGCGCTCGATCCACAAGATCGAGGATATCTGCCGCGATGAGATGGACGGCATCGGCGCCCAGGAAATGCTTGCACCCATCCTCACCTCAGCGGAGCTTTGGGAAGAGTCTGGCCGTATCGGCGCGTACGGCCCCGAGCTCATGCGGCTACAGGATCGCCACGATCGCACCTTCTGTCTTGGACCCACCCATGAAGAGACGTTCACGGACCTCGTGCGCAACGAGCTCAAGAGCTATAAGCAGCTTCCCGTGACCCTTTATCAGATTCAAGACAAGTTCCGCGACGAGCTACGTCCGCGCTTCGGCCTCATGCGCGGGCGCGAGTTCATCATGAAAGACGCCTACAGCTTCTCCGCCACGCAGGAATCGCTTCAGGAGGTCTATGAGGATATGAAGGGAGCCTACGCCCGTTACTGCGAGCGCTGCGGGCTCAAGGCGCTGCCCGTAGCGGCAGATTCCGGAGAGATTGGCGGAGACTCCTCCATCGAGTACATGGCGCTTGCCGATGCCGGCGAGGCTTCGCTTGTCTGGTGTGACTGTGGCTTCGCGGCCGACGACGAGGCGGCGTCCACCACGGTTGCGGTGTCTGAGGGTCCGGGTACCGGCGAGCTCGAGCGCGTGCATACCCCTGGCTTGGGGACCATTGAGGCGGTGGCCGAATTCTTCGGCTTCCCCGAGAATGGCACCCGCAAATCGCTCGCGCTCGTCGATGGCGAAGGTAAGCCCGTTGTGGCCATCGTGCCCGGCGACCACGAGCTCAACGAGATCAAAGCTGCGAAGCTCTTCGGCGATTACCATCTTATGACTGACGAAGAGCTCGAGCAGCACGGCCTCTTCAAGGGCTTCATCGGACCCGTGAACCTGCCCGAGGGTGTCCGGCTCGTGTGCGACCGTTCGCTCGAGATGTCGAAGTCTTGGACGTGCGGTGCCAACGAGGTCGATTACCACTTCACTGGTGCGTGCCCCGGCCGCGATTTCACCGTTGACGCATGGGAAGACCTCGTCACGGTACATGCGGGCGATCCCTGCCCGCATTGCGGAAAGCCCCTCAAAGGCGGTCGCGGCATTGAGTGCGGACAGGTGTTTCAAATCGGCCAAGACAAGTACGCCGCCAAGATGGGCGCCACGTTCGCCGACGAGAACGGTCGCGAGCAGCCGTTCTACATGGGGTGCTACGGTATCGGCATCTCGCGCACACTCGCCGCGATCGTGGAGCAGCACCACGACGAGCACGGCATCATTTGGCCGGTCTCGGTGGCGCCGTACGAGGTGAGCGTCATCTCTCTCGATAAGAAGGGCGAGGCGTTCGATACCGCCGCGGAGCTCGCTGAGGCGTTTGCTGCCGAGGACATTGACGTTGTGTTCGACGATCGTGCGGAGCGAGCAGGCGTTAAGTTCGCCGATAACGACCTCATGGGCTTCCCGTACCAGGTCGTCGTGGGCAAGCGCGGACTTGCTGCCGGAACCGTCGAGGTGAAGAATCGCTCGACAGGGGAGCGCCTCAATGTTGCGGTTGCCGATGTCGTCGCCGAGGTTGCCGCCATCGTGAAGGCCGCACGTGCATAGCTGATGCTATCTGTACCGAGTGCTGAAAGCATCTGATGGACGGGTTCTCGTTGTCCCAGTGGGCGGCGGGAGCCCGTCCCCAAAATGACGAGCCAAATTTTTTTAAATTTTCGCTTGCATTCGGCCGACGGTTTCCGTATAGTATTTCCCGCACCGCTTGGGGGCGTAGCTCAGCTGGGAGAGCGCTTGACTGGCAGTCAAGAGGTCAGGGGTTCGATCCCCCTCGTCTCCACCCAAGTGAACAGCCGCCCTCCGAGCAATCGGAGGGCGTTTTGCTATACGGGCTCTTGGCGCAACGGTTAGCGCAGGGGACTCATAATCCCTGGGTTGAGGGTTCGAATCCCCCAGGGCCCACCAATTATTTCAAGGCCGGGCTTCACGCTCGGCCTTTTTCTATTCGCACAGCCGAACTGTTCGCTCTGCTATGCTGCATACTAGTAGCGCGCAATCAATCGCTGTGAAGGGGAGCGCATGCAGTACATCACCGCAGAGGAAGCGGCCCGCCGCTGGGGCGTGACGACGCGCCTGGTGCAGCGTTACTGCAAACAAGGACGCATCGCGGGCGCCGACAAGCTCGCCGGCTCGTGGCGCATACCCGAGGGCACGGTCAAACCCGATGACCCGCGCAGGGGAGGGAGCGCCACCGAACCGCAAGCGCTGCGTCGTCGGCCCATATCCTCCTTTCAGAACCTCATGCCGCTCATGAGCACGGCATATGCCCCGGGAACCGTGGCGGCATTCGCCTCCTCCCTCGCGAAAGGCACGCGCGCGTCAATCGCTCAGGCTGAGCTTGCTTACTTCTTCGGCGACGCGGAACGTGCGCGTGACGTGGCGGCTCCGCACCTCAAGAGCGACGACGCAGAGGCGCGCCTCTCCGCCTGCCTCATCTGCGCGTTTTCGAACTTGAGCCTCGGCCGCATCAACGACGCCCGCTTCGCGCTCGACGGCGCCTTCGGGTATTCGAATTCAGAATGGGAGGGGGTTACGCCTCCCGAGGTAGCAGCCATGGCGACTTTCATCGGGAACGCCGCGAGCGCGCTGCTGCACCTGCCTGCACCGAAAACCTCGAAGCATGCGCCCGACCCGCTTCCCCTCCTGCCGCCCGGCCTGAGGCTCTTTGCCTGCTACATCAAGGCGCACCGCCTCTACCTCGAAGGCGCCTACGAGCAGAGCTACGGTGTCGTGCTCGGCGCCTTTGCTATGGCGGATGCGCTCTACCCCATACCTGCCATCTACCTGCACCTCGCGGCCGTCATGAGCCTCATGGCGCTCCGCCGCACCGACGAGGCGCGCCAACACGTCCTCGCCGCCTGGGACATCGCGCGCCCGGATGGCCTCATCCAGCCCTTCGGCGAACACCACGGGCTTCTCGGCGGCATGCTCGAGGCCGCGATCAAGCCCGCGTGGCCGGACGACTTCAAGCGCATGATCGCTATCACGTACCGCTTCTCCGCCGGATGGCGCCGCGTCCACAACCCGCAGACGGCAGACGACGTCGCGGACAACCTCACCACCACCGAGTTTGCGGTCTGCATGCTCGCCGCGCGCGACTGGACCAACACGGAGATCGCCGAGCACATGGGCTTCTCGGTGAACCGCGTGAAGGAGTGCCTGTCAAACGCGTTTCGCAAGCTCGGCATAGCGAGCCGCAAAGACCTCGCGCGGTTCATGCTCGCGTAAGCAGGGTCGCACGCGCTTAAACAAGTCGCGCGAACCGATTTCTGCTCTCAGCGCCTTCGCTCTCCCCATATTGCCCAATCTGCCGGGTAGGGGGAGAGGGTGCCTCCTCCTCAACAATGGGTTCAAGACCCGTTGTGTCGACGTCGTATGCGCTAGGTGGAGGATGAAGATGCTGAAAAGAACGATTGCGACCGTGTTTGTTACAGCGCTGTTATGTTTGTTCGCGCTCCCCGTCACGGCGTTGGCGGTAGGTGAGCCCGCTACGCTTTATGTGGGAAATCAGAATGTTAAGAGAGGTACTGAAACAACCTACTGGAGCACAAATAACAGTGGGGAGCTAACACAATCCGCTGAAAACAATGCTTGGAATGTCAAATACGATCCAAACTCCGCCACCCTGACGCTGAAGAATGCGACCATTGAAGGATGGTATGATGATGTAAACACATCTGGCGCCGGGATCTACGCGGCGAGTAGTTCAGGCCCCGTATCACTGAATATCGTTTTAGAGGAAGAAAACAAGGTTTCCGGATGGTATGGAATCAATGTTAGTAGTGGGGGAGATGCTTCACTGAACATCAGTGGCTCCGGCAGTTTGACTGTGTCTGGCCTCAGTGGTAATGGAATAGGAATATTTATGTCCTCCCAAAACAGTGCTAATTTGACGATTGAAGAAGCAAGTGTTACAGCGTTGGGGAGTCAGGTCGGCGGTTCTGGTGTCCGGTTGATCACAAGTCAGACCGGTAGTCCGAGCCTCACCATTGAGGTCAAGGGCGGCAGTTTGCAGGCTAGTGGTGAAACAAATGGAATCCATTTTCTTTCGAATGTAAATGATGCCACTGCAGTAGCTAATCTGAAGGTCAGCGGCAACGCTATGGTCAAGGCTTCGAGCATCACGACAACGAAGGACGGAACAGGCTCGGCTCCTGAATTGAAGCCTGCAGCCAGCGGGTCTGATGGCACCGGAGGCATCATTTGGGATGGCAAGAGTGGCACTGTGTACGGCAATGTGACCTTGCAGGAGGATTTGGAGATTGGCGAGGGCGAGAGCCTGACCATCTCGGATGGGTCGAGCCTGACCATCCCGGACGACAAGAAGCTGACCGTAAACGGCGGGGCCTTGACGGGCGACGTGACGGGTACGGTTATCTACAAAGTCACCGGCGTGTCGCTGAATATGACTGAATTGACCCTGACCGAGGGAGATAGCGAAACGCTTACCGCCAGCATCGAGCCGACCGATGCCACCAACCAGAAGGTGACGTGGAGCAGCAGCGCCCCCGACGTCGCCAGGGTGGACGCAAGCGGCAACGTCACCGCGGTGGCCAAGGGAACGGCAACCATCACTGCCGCCACGGAGGACGGCGGCAAGACCGCGACCTGCACGGTGAAGGTCGAGCACGCCCACGATCCCGCCGCTGCGTGGTCGAGCGATGCGAGCGGCCATTGGCATGCGTGCGCGGGCTGCAGCGAGAAGCTGAACATCGCCGCACATTCCGGCAAGGTTGTAGGCAAGCGGGACGCCACCTGCACCGAAGCAGGTTTCACGGGAGACACGGTCTGTTCTATCTGCGGGTACGTGGTTGCGAAAGGCGTTGCGACACCCGCCGCCGGCCATAGCTACCAAAACGGTGTCTGCACGGCCTGCGGTGCTAAAGAGCCTGCCAAGGATGAGGACGCCATCCCCGCTACAGGCGATCTTGCACCCATGGCCTGCGCGCTTCTCGGGATCTTCGGCATAGCGTTCGTCGTGGCCGGTCTTCGCAAGAGGACGTCTTGGTAGCGTTTTCATGTAGATGCGCGCTAAACGAACACAACGGAAACCTGGATTCAAAATTGAGGCTTGGCAGCGGGGGAGCGGCGTGGTACTATAACTTTCGCTGAAAAGCACATGGGCGTTTGGCTCAGGGGTAGAGCACTTCCTTCACACGGAAGGGGTCACAAGTTCAAATCTTGTAACGCCCACCATGACATGAACGGGGCCGGGGAGCAATCCTCGGCCCTTTTGTTCATACAGGTCATGCGTGTTACCATCCTCCCTGCTGGGTACTATCGTCGGTAGGCTTCTGCTCAGCAGGATTCTATGGGCAGCTTAGGTGTACGGGGCGTTAACGATTCCCCCGAGGTAGGATGACATGATTTTATCGGTAGATAAGATTGAGAAGAGCTTCGGCGCGCGCACCCTGTTCAGCGGTGCGTCATTTCAAGTCAACCCAGGCAATCGCTTCGCCTTGGTTGGCCCCAACGGAGCGGGCAAAACCACCCTGTTGAAAATCATCATGGGGCTCGATACGCCTGATGCGGGGACGATCACCTTCGCCAAAGAGGTGAACGTCGGCTATTTGGAACAGGAGACCAAACTCGCATCCGACGTACCCGTCATCGACGAGGTGATGAACGCCGCTCACGAGATTCGCGAACTCGGCGAGCGTGCTGAGGAACTCCAGCTCGCTATCGCCGAGGCGGGGGAGAAGGGCGGGGTACCCGAACAGCTCCTCAATGAATACGGGCGCGTTCAAGACCGCTTCGAGGGCCTTGGCGGCTATGAGCTCGAAAGCAACGCACGCCAAATCCTTGCCGGCCTTGGCTTCCCGGTCGAGGATTTCAACAAGCCCTGCCGCGAATTCTCTGGCGGCTGGCAGATGCGCATCGCGCTTGCAAAGCTCTTTCTTCGTCACCCGGACCTCTTGCTTCTCGACGAACCCACAAACCATCTCGACTTGGAAAGCGTTCAATGGCTCCGGTCATTCATTGCCGCTTACGAGGGCGCTGTGCTCATCGTCTCTCACGACCGCGCGTTCATGGATGCCTGCGTGGATCATGTGGCCGCACTTGAAAACCGACGCATCACCGTCTACACCGGCAACTACACGTCCTATCTCAAGCAACGCGAGGATAACCTCGAGCAAATGAGGGCGAAGCGCGCCGCACAGGAACGCGAGATTGCCCACATGCAGGTCTTCGTAGATAAGTTTCGCTACAAGCCCACGAAGGCCGCACAGGCTCAGGAACGCATGAGGCGCATCGAGCAGATCAAAAGCGAGCTCGTCATCCTTCCCGAAGGGCATAAGCACGTCGATTTCAAGTTCCCCGATCCGCCGCGTTCGGGCGATATGGTTGTGAAGCTGGAAGACGTCTCAAAGGCGTATGGCGACCACACCATTTATTCCAATATCGATCTCACCCTGTACCGCGGCGATCATGTGGCGCTCGTGGGCCCGAACGGCGCCGGCAAGTCGACGCTGCTCAAAATGCTCACGGGCATCGAGGCCCCCACATCGGGCACGCGCGATCTTGGCGTGAACGTTGGCGTGGCCTACTACGCACAGCATCAGCTCGAGGGTCTCAACGAATCGAATACCGTGCTCCAGGAAATAGATTCTGTTGCCCCTGGCTGGACGGTCCCACAAGAGCGGAGCCTCTTGGGCGCGTTCCTGTTTTCCGGCGACGACGTGGAGAAGCGCGTCGGCGTGCTCTCGGGCGGAGAGCGGGCGCGCCTCGCCCTCGCAAAGATGCTGGTGGCGCCCGAGGCCCTGCTCTGCCTTGACGAGCCTACCAACCATCTTGATATCGACTCGGTGGATATGCTCGAGAACGCGCTCAAACGCTTCCCGGGCACCATCGTGCTCATCAGCCATGACGAGCACCTCGTGCGCTCCGTCGCGAACCGCGTCATCGACATCCGCGATGGGAAGATGACGGTCATCGACGGCGATTATGATTACTACCTCTTCAAGCGCGACGACCTTGCAGCTCGTGAAGCCCGTGCCGCCGAGGAGGAAAAGGCTGCATCAGATAATCCGCGCGCAGCAACCGATACACCCCGTGCTGCCCGAATCCACAAGACGATGGATGGCGCCGTAGCTCGAGAGGGGAAGAAAACCCGCGAGCAGCGCCGCGCGGAAGCTGAGGCTAGGGCAGCCCTCAACAAACGGCTCAAGAAGACGCGCGACCGCCTGAATACGGTCGATCGCGATCTTGAGAAGAAGCGCGCCCGGTACCAAGAGCTTATGGAGCTCATGGCTTCCGAGGAGCTCTATGCCGATCAAGAGCGTTTCAACGCAGCGCTTGCGGAGTACAACGAGCTCAAAAAGGCCATTCCCGCCCTTGAAGACGAATGGCTCGAGCTTTCAACCACCATCGAAGAGGAGACCGCCCGTGGATGCGCGTAAAGCACTCGCCGTTGCCTTGAACATCCTTGCCTACATCTTGCGAATCTGCGCCATCGTCCTGTGCGTGCTCGTGATTATCCTGTGCTTCTCGGGCATGGTGTCGCGCCTCGGCCTCGTGAACTTCATCATCGACCTTTCGCGCGCGCTGCCCCAGGTCATTGCCGGATGGGGCGTCATAGCCTCGCCCTTCGGGGGTATCTTTCGGCTCGATTTCACGATCGTCGCGGCCGTTTGCTTCCTTCTCGATTTCATCTGCGTGCGCATCTCGCGCTCACTTCGCTAGGAGCCCTGTATGGATACCATCGTCTCGCTGCTCATCTCGGCATGTGCGGTCATCGTGGGCATCGTCGTCCACGAGAGCGCTCACGCCCTGGCCGCCTATGCCCTTGGCGATGCCACGGCCAGGTCGCGCGGGCGCGTCTCGCTCAACCCACTCAACCATATAGACCCGTTCGGCACCGTACTTTTGCCTCTGCTCATGATTCTGGCCGGTGGGCCGGTTTTCGCGTACGCCAAACCCGTTCCCGTGTACCTGGGCAACCTCAAGCACCCGAAGCGCGATGAGCTCATCGTCTCGCTTGCCGGCCCGCTTTCGAACATCCTGCTGGCTGGAGTCTTCGCTCTTCTCCTCGGCTTCGTTTGGCCCGCGCTTGCACGCAGCGGTGCCGCAGCAAGCGTCGTCTACCTCGTTGCGAACGCCATTATGACCTGCATGCTCGTGAACCTCTCACTCGCGTTCTTTAACCTCATCCCGCTGCCGCCCTTGGACGGCTCTTCGATCCTCGTTCTCTTCCTCAAAGGGGAGGCGCTCCAAACCTACTATCGCATCCAGCAGTACGCGATGCCCATCCTCATCATCGTTCTGTACCTCCTGCCCACCGTTCTTCATATCGATATCATTGGCGCCTATTTCGATCTCACCGTGTATCCCCTTTGGAGGTGGATGCTCGGCCTCGCGCTTGGATGAATCTACGGTAAACTGTATAGGTTGGACGTTTCGATTCGACCAGGGGAAGAGGTGGGCAGATGTCCTACCGCGTCTCGACGCAGGCGTACACGGGACCGTTCGACCTTCTGCTCCAACTCGTATCGAGGCAAAAGGTCGATATCGGCGCCATTTCCATCTCGGAAGTCGCTGAACAGTACCTCGCCGAGGTTGAGCGCATCGAGGCGCTTGATCTCGACGTTGCGAGCGATTTCCTGCTCGTTGCAGCAACCCTGCTAGATATCAAAGCCGCGGCCCTTGTACCCACCGAGACGCCCGCACCTTCTGGCGATGCCGACGACCTTGATGATGAATACGCCGGCCTTGACGCTGATTCACTCCGAGAGGTGCTCATTCAGCGACTCATCGCCTATAAGCAGTTCAAGGGAGCGGCTGCGGCTCTCGGAGCCCGCATGGAGGCCGAAAGCCGCATGCACCCGCGCGTAGCCGGCCCCGATCCGGAGTTTCTCAACCTCATGCCCGACTACCTCGCAGGCATCACGCTCCGCGGGCTCGCGGTGATCTGCGCCGACCTCGATGGCCGGCGCGAAACGTTTCTGCTTGAAGCCGAGCATGTCGCGCCGAAACGCGTGCCCCTGGAGCTTACCGTGGCGTCGGTCGATCGCTTCACCATGGCGAATGAGCACACGACCTTCCGGAAGCTCCTCGAAGCGAATCCCTCAACCGAGCAGCTCGTTGTAACGTTTCTCGCCATTCTCGAGCTCGCGAAGCGCGGCTCTGTCACACTTGAGCAAGATAACCTGTTCGGCGAGATCAAGATCGACCGCGTTGCGGGCGCGCCCGAATACCACCCCGAAGCCGAGCCGGCACTAGGTGGCTCAGGCGAGGACACCACGTACTAAGGGGAACCCATGCAAGACCTAGAACCCTTGAGCACCACCTCTCCCAAAGGCGCCCTTGAGGCGCTCCTGCTTGTTTCGAGCGACCCCGTGAGCGCAAGCGCTCTCGCCCAGGCGCTCGGTATCGCCCCGGGAGAGGCAGCTTCGCTCCTTGCCGAGCTCAAGGTTGAGTACGAGGAAGCCAATCGCGGCTTTCAGCTGCGCGAAGTCGCCGGCGGATGGCGGCTCTTCACCCATCCTGCCTACCACGACCAAGTGGAAGCATTCGTACTTTCCTGGGACACGCAGAAGCTATCCCAGGCAGCGCTCGAAACCCTCGCCGTGATCGCCTACCACCAACCGGTGACGCGCGAAACCGTCAAGGGCATTCGCGGCGTCAATTCCGACGGTGTCATCTCGTCGCTGGTCGATAAGGGCCTTGTTCGCGAGATGGGTCGCGATCCGCAGCGAGGACAGGCGATCCTCTACGGTACGACTAGCGCCTTCCTCGAAAAGTTCGGGCTTCGCTCGACGAAGGACCTCCCCGATCTTGAACAGTTCGCCCCGGACGAACAGGCCCGGCAGTTCATCCGCGAGCGCCTCTCGGGCCGCTCGATCCAGTCGACGCTCGAGGAGACTGATGAGGATCTTGAGGAAGAGCGCGATTTAATGGGCGAAGACTACGGCGATCCCGACGACGACCTCGTCATCGTGGGCAACGCAACGGACAACTACGATGACTGATCAACATCAAATCGCAGCCGAGCGTGGCGAGTACCCCCATACGATGCGCCTCCAGCGGTTCCTCGCACGCGCCGGCGTGGCGAGCCGCCGCGGCTCCGAAAACCTTATGACCGCTGGCCGTGTTACGGTAAATGGCAAGGTGGCTAGCGAGCTTGGCACTAAAGTTGACGTCGATTTCGATGTAATCGCTGTCGACGGGCACGTGGTCAAGCTGGCCGAACGCCCCGTCTACCTCATGCTCCATAAACCCGCAGGCTATCTCACCACCATGAGCGACCCAAAAGGGCGGCCCTGTGTGGCCGAGCTCGTTCCAACCGATCTTCATCCCGGGCTCTTTCCCGTGGGGAGGCTCGACCTCGATACAACGGGGCTCTTGCTCTTCACCACTGACGGCGACCTCGCCCATGAGCTGCTTCACCCCTCGCGCCATGTTGAGAAGACCTACATCGCTCACGTTGACGGTCGCGTGACCGGACGCGACCTCATGCCTCTTTGCCAGGGCATCGTGCTCGACGATGGCCCCTGTCAGCCTGCGCGGTGCCGCATTCTCCAGCCTGCTCAAGCACGTGCCGTCTGCCCCCGGGGCATCGACCCAGGCACTTCGGTCGTCGAGGTCATCATCCATGAAGGCCGAAAGAATCAGGTGAAACGCATGCTCTCAGCGGTAGGGCACCCCGTCATCGCCCTGCACCGGCCTCGATTTGGCCCGCTGGAGCTCAGAGACCTCGCGCCGGGCACCTGGCGCTACCTTACCGAACACGAGACCGAGCAAATTCGCACGAGGTGACGCACCTCCGATAGGAAGGATCAATTCAACATGATTATCGCCATCGATGGGCCGGCAGGATCTGGCAAATCAACGATAGCGCGTGAGCTATCACGCCGCCTTGGCTTTGAAAAGCTCGACACGGGTGCCATGTACCGCGCCGTCGCCTTCTCCGCGCTCGACCGCGGCATCGACCTTGACGACGAAGCTGCGGTCGATGCCCTGGCGAGCGCCATCACCATTCGCTTCACGCCAGGAGAGTCCGGCGGCAGCATCACGGTCGACGGCCGAGATGTGAGTCGCGAGATTCGCACCCCGCTCGTGGATGCGAACGTATCGAAGGTCTCTGCGTATCCTGGCGTTCGCACCGCTATGCTCGAACCGCAGCGCGCCGTAGCCCAGTATCACGACGTGGTAGCCGAGGGGCGTGATATCGGAACCGTCGTGTTTCCTGATGCCGAGGTGAAGGTGTTCCTCACTGCCGACCCGCGCGTGCGCGCCCAGCGGCGCGTCCTGCAACGCCATGGCGGAGATGTCGCCGACGCCCACGCGCTCGAAAGCGAGGTCGCAGAAACGCTCGCCTCGATCGAGCGACGCGATGCGCTCGATGCCTCTCGCGATGTTGCCCCCCTCGTCGCGGCACCGGATGCCGTGCAGATCGATTCCACGGCGTTTACCATCGACGAGGTCACCGACCAGATTGCCGACCTCGTCGCTCAGAAGAGAGGCGCGTAAATGAAGCTCTTCCAAACCGAAGATCATTACTATGACCACGGGATGCGCGACTACGCGCCTCAGATTCGCCTTCTCTACTACGTCATCATCGGCATCTTGCTCGCCTTCTCGAAAGTGATGTGGCGCTGGAAGGTCGAGAATCCCGGAGAGCTCGAGCCCGAGGGAGAAACCGGCTCCATCATCATCTCGAATCACACGTCCATGGCCGAGGTTGTCGCCACCGTCACCCATATCGTCGCCAGCGGGCGGCGCGTGCGCCCCATCATGAAGTCCGAGTTCAACAAGAACCCGATCGTGCGCTGGTTCTTCGCACGCGTGGGCGGCATCCCCGTAGACCGCGGGACCGCAGACATGAAATCGCTTCGACGCGCACAGCATGCCCTCCAACGCGGCGAAGACGTTCTCATCTACCCTGAGGGAACCCGCATTCGCACCGACGACCAACCCGTAGAGGTCCATGGTGGCTTCGCGCTCATCGCAAGCATGGCAAAGGCTGACATCGTGCCCATCGCCGTCTGCGGCTTTCGCGACATTACGCCCCAGGGTCACCATCTCATGAGGCCTATGAAGACCTGGATCCGCTGCGGCGAGAGACTGAGGCTTGCAAGCGCTCCCGAAGGACTGAAGCGCAAAGAGCGTATCCAGTGGTTTGAGGATGAAGCGATTCATCGCATGTATGAGGTGCGCGACCAGCTGCGCGATGAGCATCCAGGGAGGCGCTGAGATGTCCGTCACCATTCGCGTTGCCGAGCATGCGGGGGCCTGCTACGGCGTTAACCGCGCGCTCGAGCTCGCTCGGGGGTGCGCGCTGGAGCACGCAGAACCGGTTCACACCTTGGGCCCGCTCATCCATAACCCCATCGTGGTCGAGGAGCTCGCCGAGCAAGGAGTCGGGTTGGCCCAGTCCCTCGACGAAATCGATCGCGGGTCGGTCATTATTCGCTCACACGGCGTGGTCCCGCAGGTCATTGAAGATGCTCGGGCGCGCGGGCTCAGCTTGGTCGATGCAACGTGCCCGTACGTCAAAAAAGTTCATAAGGCCGCATCGAACCTTGTTCACGAGGGCTACGATCTCATCATCGTAGGGGAGAGCGGCCACCCAGAGGTAGAAGGCATCGTGGGCCATGCTGAGGGCAAGGCTCACGTTGTAGCAAGCCCGCAAGATCTAGACGGCGTTACGCTTGGCAAGCGCGTGGGCGTTGTCGTGCAGACGACCCAAACGGCCGCGAATCTCTCGGCTGTGGTGGCCGCCCTCGCACCCCTGGTAAGCGAGCTTCGCGTCGTGAACACCATTTGCGCTGCAACGAGCGAGCGGCAGCGTGCGGCCGCATCCCTCGCGAGCGAGGCGGACATCATGATCGTAGTGGGGGGAAAGAACTCTGGGAACACGCGGCGGCTTGCGCAGATCTGCCATGCCGCCTGCCCGAAAACGCATCATATCGAAGATGCAGCTGAACTCGATCGATCCTGGTTCGATGGTGCTCGCCTTATCGGGATCACCGCCGGCGCATCGACCCCGCAAGCCCATATCGAGCGCGTCGTATCGGCCATCGAGCACATGACGGCCCAATCATGAGCGGAACTCCCTTGAAACCAAACGATCCCGCGACGCGCGCCGATTACGGGCGTTCGAGCGACCCTGATGAGGCGGGCGCGCTCGTAACGTTCGTGCGACCCGACTCTCCCGCATTCGACGCGGGCATCGAGTGCGGCATGCGCGTGCTCACCGTCAACGGCCGTCCGCTCACCGACATGATCGAATGGCTCTGGCAAGGGAGCGACGAGGTCGTGAAGCTCGAGGTCTTCGACCCGCGCGACAACTCCGTGTGCCCGTGCAACCTGGAGCGCCTTCCCGACGAGGACTGGGGTCTCGAGTTCGACGGCGCCGTATTCGATGGCATGCGCACCTGCGTGAACGCCTGCACGTTCTGCTTCATGCGCATGCTTCCCCCGCATATGCGCGGAACGCTCTACATTCGCGACGACGACTATCGCCTGAGCTTTCTTCAGGGCAACTTCGTTACGCTGACCAACATGTCCGAGAGCGATGTCTCGCGGGTCATCGACTACCATCTGAGCCCCATGAACGTTTCCCTCCACGCGGTTTCACCGGACGTGAGACGGTCCCTCATGGGCAAAAACGCTCAGCGCGGCATGGAGGTCGTCGAGCAGCTCATCGAAGCAGGGATTGAGATCCACGCTCAAATCGTCCTCATCCCCGGAGTAAACGACGGCGAAGAGCTCGACCGCACGCTCGCTTGGTGCGCCGAACGACCCGCCATCTCGAGCTTGGGCATCGTCCCCTTGGGTTACACCCGTTTCCAAAAACGGTTCAGCGCGTCGTTTTCCGACGATCCGGCCGCAGCACGCGCCGTAATCCACCAGGTTGAACCCTACCAGAGCGAAGCCCGGTGCACGCGTGGGCGTACCGTGTTCCAGCTTGCCGACGAGTTCTATCTCGACGCCGGCGTTCCCGTACCAGCCGCAGAGACCTACGACGGGTATCCGCAGTACTATGACGGCATCGGCATGATTCGCAGCTATCTCGATGAGTCCTTCGAGGTAAAGGCAGAGCAGGAAAAGCGAATCGAGGCTGCTGGGCGCCTCCTTGGCAACCTTGGCATCAAGCTCACGGTGGTGAGTGGCTGCGCTGCCGCGCAGACGATCCGCAGCTTCGTGTCCAATTCCCCGCTGAGAGGAAGCGTCCACGCGATCGAGAACAACTACTTCGGGGGGAACGTCGACGTGACGGGGCTCATCTGCGGGGAAGATTTGCTCGCCCAGCTCAGTAGCGACCTCTCGGGGATTATGCTCTTTGTGCCGGACGTGATGTTCAACGCTGACGGTCTCACGCTCGACGGTTATCATCAAGAACAGCTGAAAGCTGAGCTCGTTCGCCGCGGAGCTCGGGTGCGCATCGCGTCAACGATGCCGCTCGATCTCTTGGGCGCCCTCGAGGAAGAGCTTACCGCCCTTGCACCGGGCACCGAGCAGCAACGTACCGCAAACGTGTAGGAGAGTATATGAAACCCATCGTCGCCGTCGTCGGAAGGCCCAACGTCGGTAAATCTACGCTGGTGAACCGCCTTGCGGGCACGCAGGACGCAATCGTCCACGAGAGCCGGGGCGTCACGCGCGACCGCTCATACCATGATGCCGACTGGAACGGTCGGCAGTTCACGCTCGTAGACACGGGCGGCATCGAGCCGCTCAAAAGCGAGGACGTATTCTCGGCGTCCATTCGCGACCAAGCGCTCGCCGCAGCTGAAGAGGCCGATGTCGTGCTCTTCGTCGTGGATGGGTCCGTCGGCGTAACGGAGGAGGACGAATCGGTCGCGCGCATGCTCAAGCGCGTCAAGAAGCCGTTGTTCCTACTCGTCAACAAGCTCGACAACCCCGATCGCGAGCAGGAGCGGCTCTGGGAGTTCTATTCGCTGGGACTCGGCGACCCGCGCCCCATTTCCGCCCACCACGGACACGGCACGGGCGATCTCCTCGACGAGGTGGTCAGCTGCCTTCCCGACGAGACCGAGGACGACGAGCCGTTCCCTGATGCGCTCGGTGTCGCGATCATCGGCCGTCCCAATGCCGGCAAGTCGTCCCTCTTCAACAAGGTGATCGGCTCCGACCGGTCCATCGTCTCGGACATCGCGGGCACCACGCGCGACGCCATCGACACCTATGTCGAGCGAGACGGGCGCCGCTACCGTCTCGTCGACACGGCAGGTATTCGCAAGAAGAGCACGGTCTACGAGAATATCGAGTATTACTCCATGGTTCGAGGGCTGCGCGCCATCGACCGTGCCGACGTGGCGCTGCTCGTGGTCGATGCCGGCATCGGCATGACCGAGCAGGATCAAAAGGTCGCAAACCTCGCCATCGACCGCGGTTGCGCCCTCGTCATCCTTTTGAACAAGTGGGACCTCCTCACGGAAGAGCATGAGCGCGAGAAGGTCATGGAGACCGTATCGCGTCGTATGACGCTTGCCCCCTGGGCAAAGGTGCTTCGTATTTCCGCCCTCACGGGCCGGTCGGTGGAGAAGATCTGGAACTACATCGACGACGCCGCGGCCGCGCGCGCGACCAAGATCTCGACCTCTGCGCTCAACGCCTTCCTCACCGATCTTCGTGAGTTCGGCCATACGGTGGTGGACGGCAAGCGCCGTCTCCGCATGCACTACGTGACCCAGACGGACGTCAACCCGCCGACATTCACCTACTTCGTGAACCACCCCGACCTGGTGAGCGACTCCTACCGCCGTTATGTCGAGAACCGCATGCGCACGAAATTCGGCTTCGAGGGAACGCCCATCCGCCTCCATTTCCGTGCCAAGAGCAACAAGGAGGCGTAAATGGACAGCGCCAGCACCTCGGCTGTGCTCGCCACGGCTATCACGATGATCGTCTCCTACCTTATCTGCGGTATTCCCTTCGGCAAGATCCTCGTCGGGTTGATGAACCATAAAGACATCCAGAAGGAGGGCTCGGGCAACATCGGCACCACCAACGCCTTGCGCGTGGGAGGTCCCAAGGTGGCCGCGCTCACGCTTGCGTTCGACCTCCTCAAGGGCATGGTGTGCGTCATCGTCTTCCGCGATGTGGTGTATGCGGGAAGCTCCTGGAGTGCCAGCTCGACCGTTTCCTACTCGCTCCTCGTCGCGCTCGTGGCGCTTGCATGCCTCTACGGGCACATCTTCTCGCCCTACCTCAAGTTCCACGGTGGCAAGGGCATCGCCACGGGCGTCGGCATCCTCTTCGGCTTCTATTGGCCGCTCGCCCTTATCCATCTTGCCATCTTCATCGTACTCGTTGCAATCACGCGCTACGTCTCGGTTGGCTCGATCGTCACCGCAGCGCTCGTGCCTGTCACCGTATTTCTCACGCAACCGGGTATCCCTCTGCCCGCCCTCGCTGTCTGGGCGATTCTGGGGTGGTCCGTTGTTTTCGCCCACCGCGGCAATATCGCGCGCTTGCGGGCGGGCACCGAGAACAAGCTGTCCTTCGGGTCGAAGAAAGGGGAGCGCTAGATGAAGATTGCCGTCATTGGTGCCGGTTCATGGGGAACCGCCATCTCGGGTGTCGCTGCCGCAAAGGCAGGCGAGGTCATGCTTTGGTCGCACGACGAGCCTGTGCCGCCGAGCATAAACGAGCGGCACATGAATCCGCTCTACCTGACCGACTACACGCTTCCGGAAAACGTCCGCGCCACCTGCTCTTTCGAGGAGGCGCTTGCAGGAGCTGCGGGGGCAATCGTTGTGGTTCCCTCGCCCTTCATACGCGCCACGATTCGTTCCGCCGCACGCTACGTCGCCGATGACCTACCCATCCTCTGCCTCACCAAGGGCATTGAGCCCCATACGGGCAAGCTCATGCACGAGGTCATCGCCGAAGAGCTCGGCCGCCCGAATCGCGTCGCGGCGCTCACGGGCCCCAACCACGCCGAAGAGATCTGCCGAGGCAAGGTCGCAGCTGCCGTCATCGCATCCGAGACCCCTCAGGTGGGGGAGTTCTTCAAAGAGCTCCTCATCTCGCCCTCGTTCAGGCTGTACGCCTCTAACGATATGGTCGGCATCGAGACATGCGGTGCGGTGAAAAACGTCATCGCCATCGCCTGCGGTATCGCAGCGGGCGCTGGCTATGGCGACAACACGCTCGCACTCATCATGACGCGCGGCCTCGCCGAGATCAGCCGTATCGTGTGCGCGCGGGACGGAGACCCCATGACCTGCATGGGTTTGGCCGGTATGGGCGATCTCGTGGCCACGTGCACATCGCCCCATTCGCGCAACCGCTCCTTCGGCGTCGCCTTTGCCGGCGGGGAATCCCTTGAGCACTACCAGGAACGCACCCATATGATCGTAGAGGGCGCTGCGGCGGTGCAGAGCACGGCCGAGCTCGCGCGCTCGCTCGGTGTCGATGCGCCCATCACCTTCGTGCTCGAATCGCTGCTCTACAACAACATGACGCTCGACGAAGCTCTGAACACCCTCATGGAGCGCGTGCCCACCGAAGAGTTCTATGGGCTCGACCGCAACTGACCTACCTGCATCCGACTCTGCACCAAGGGGGCTTTCCATGGGAAAACTTGCACGCATCGCACCCTCGATTCTCTCGGCCGACTTCGCACACCTCGCTCGAGACCTCGATCGCATCTCGAATGCCGACTTTATCCATGTCGACGTCATGGACGGCCACTTCACGGGCAATCTCACCTTTGGCCCTGGTATGGTCGCCGCTTGCAAGCGCTCGACCGACGTACCGCTCGATGTTCACATGATGGTCTCGAACCCCGATGAGACGATTGGATGGTACGTGGAGGCGGGCGCCGATATGATTACCGTTCACGCCGAGGCTTCGACGCACCTCCATCGCACGGTGACGTACCTCAAGGAACACGGTGTCAAGGCAGGAGCCGTCCTCAATCCCGCCACGCCGGTCGGCGTGCTCGAAGACATCCTGCCTGAACTCGACATGGTCCTCGTCATGAGCGTTAACCCCGGTTTCGGAGGGCAGCGCTTCATCGAGGGCACGTATGCCAAGCTCGATCGCCTGCAAGCGCTCTGCCAGGCAGTTGGCGCCCATCCGCTTATCGAAGTGGACGGGGGCATCTCTGCCGCCAATATTGAGGATGTCGCTCGCCACGGCGCCGACGTGTTCGTTGCCGGCTCCGCCGTCTTCGGGTCGAGCGACCCGGCAGCTGAGGTCCAGCGCCTTCGCGCGCTCGCGCAAAGCGGCATTTCCGCTGCGGAGGCGGATGCCGCATGAGCGTGGCGCCGATGCGCCTCGTGAACCTTGATTATGCTGCCTCGACCCCGTTGCGGCCCGAGGCTATCGAGGCGATGCGAGCCTATGATATCTCCGAGATAGCGGGTGCTAATCCAAACTCGCTCCATTCGCTTGGAAGACGCGCCGCTCAGGCGCTCGATGCAGCCCGCCGCGACGTCGCACGCTCGCTGGGCACCGGTGTGCGCCCTGCCGAGGTCGTCTTCACGAACGGTGGAACGGAAGCCGATGCGCTCGCGCTCTTCGGTATCGCCGAGGGCGCCCGCTCGCGTAACCACGGACGAACCAGGGTCATCACCTCCGCTATCGAGCACGAGGCGATCCTCGATAACCTCGCACAGCTCAAGCGGCGCGGCTTCACCGTCGATATCCTAAAGCCCGGAACCCACGGGATCATCGAACCCGGCACCCTCGATGCCGCCATGGGCGATGATGTGGCGCTTGTGAGCATCATGTTCGCGAATAACGAGACGGGAGCCGTCCAGCCAGTCGGAGAACTTGCCCAGATCGCCCACAGTCATGGAGCGTATTTCCACACTGACGCCATACAGGGATACCTCCATGCCCCGATCGATGTGTCAGTTCTTAGGGTTGATGCGCTTTCTCTTGCTGGTCATAAGGTAGGCGCGTCCGTAGCGAGCGGAGCTCTGTACCTTAGGAGGGGAGTGCCCTTCGAGCCCCTCATTCGCGGCGGTGGCCAAGAGGCGGGAAGACGCGCCGGAACGCAGGATGTCCGCTCGGCACTTGGTCTTGCAGCCGTGGCGCGAACGCTTTCCCCGCGCCTCGATGAAGACCACGCGCGTGTGCTTTCCCTTTCAGGACGCCTCTACGAGCGATTGCTTGAGAGCCCGCGCATTCACGCCACCTTGCCCGACCTTGTGCATACAGACCGGCTTCCAGGGATTGTATCCATCCTGGTCGATGGATGTGAATCGGAGGAGCTCATATTGCAGCTCGATGTTCGTGGCTTCTGCGTCTCGGCGGGGTCTGCCTGCTCGAGCGGATCCACGGATGCGAGCCACGTGCTCACCGCCATGGGAATTCCCCGCGAACGCGCGGCGGGGTCGCTCCGCATCTCGTTCGACGATCGCGTGCGAGAGCAGGATCTTGACGCCTTCGCCGATGCGCTCCTCGACCTTACGGGAGGTGCCGACTCATGAAGGTCTGCGAACTAGAGCGCTCGCTCTTCGAGTCGTTCCCGAAAGAAGATGCTGAAAGCTGGGACCACGTCGGACTCTCCGTGGGCGATCCCGACTCCGCAGTGGGCCACGTCCTCGTTGCGCTCGACGCCACAGCCAACATGGTCAGGCGTGCTTATGACGCCGGCGCCAATGTGCTGCTCGCACACCATCCGGTCTATATCGCAGCACCCGATGTCTTCGTTCCGAGAGCCGGGTCCCACCCTCAGGCTGCTGCCGCTGTCTTCGAGGCGGCTCGTCTCGGTGTGAGCGTCTTGTCGTTCCATACGAACCTCGATCGCTCCCGGGCCGCGCAAGAGCTGCTGCCGAGGCTCATGGGGCTTGAAGCTCAATGTTCACTCGAGCACCCTGAAAGCCTCGGCTCTCCTGGACTTGGCTCGATTGCTGCGATTCCGGACCGTCTGACCCTCCAAGAGCTTGCGCAGCGTGCCGCACAGGCCTTTGACACCGCTCCGCGTGTCTGGGGAGACCGCGATACGCCGATTTCAAGCTGCGCGTTTCTCGGAGGAAGCCTCGGTGATTTAGGTGAATCTGCCCTCAAATGCGGAGCCGATGCGATTATCTGCGGTGAGGCCGGATACCATGTATGCCAAGACCTTGCCGCGCGCGGGATGGGCATCATCTTGTTGGGACACGATGCGAGCGAAACGCCCTTCACCCGCATCCTCGCTGAGGCCGCGACGCGAGCCGGCGTACCCTCGGACTCAATTCAGATCGCAGATCCGCCGCGTCAATGGTGGACGATAGAAGGAGGACGTTCATGAGCAACGGAGAGAACCTGCTCAGCCTACAAGAAGTTGACATCGAGCTCTCGCAGCTCAAGGACAAGCTCGCGCAGCTCCCCGAGCTTAAGGACCTCGCCAAGAAGCGCCGCGCGCTTGCCGCAGCAAAAGAGGAGCTCTTGAAAGTCGTCGCCCTGCGCAAAGACGCCGAGACAGACCTCGCCGATCTCGCCGAGGAGGAGGCGGAGTACCGCCGTCGCGTCGACGAGGCACAGAAGTCAGTGGATTCTAGCGATTACCATCGCGTTCAGAATCTTGAGATCGAGCTTTCAAACCTTGCCAAATGGCTTGACAAGGTCGCCTTCGACCAGCGCAGCTGCACCGCGAGGCTCGAGGAGGCCAGCGCGCGGGAGCAGAAGGGCCGCGAGTTTATCGAAAAACTCGAAGCTGCCATCATCAGGAGCGGGCAGGCTGCGCGCGTCGCGGCCACCGACCTACAAAACGATATCGCCGAGCTTGAGCGCCGCCGTGAAAAGCTCACCCGTCAGCTTCCCGATTCCCTGCACGAAGCCTATACCGTCGCTAGCAAGCAATTCCGTGGCCTTGGCGTGGAAAAGTTGGAGGGAAGCACCCCATCGCTCTGCCGTATGGCACTCACGGAGGCTTCGCTGAACGAGGTCAAGCGAACGAAGGGCGTTACCACCTGCCCCTATTGCCACCGTATCCTTATCGTCGACGAGGGTGACCAGAAATGAGCGGGCGCGCCGAGGGTCGCTGCGTGCTAGTCTGTGTTACCGGCTGCATCGCTGCCTACAAAGCATGCGAGCTCGTACGTATGCTTCAAAAGGAGGGCGCACGGGTTAAGGTGCTCATGTCCGAGCATGCCACGCAATTCATAGGACCCACCACCTTTAGAGCACTGACCCATGAGAAAGTTGCCATCGGGCTCTTTGATGACCCCTCTGACCCCATCCACCATGTCTCGCTCGCCAAAGAGGCTGATTGCATCGTCGTAGCGCCCGCAACGGCGAATATCATCGCCAAGATGGCCCACGGGATCGCCGACGACCTCATGTCGACAACGCTTCTCGCTGCAACGGGACCCATCGTCGTTGCGCCCGCGATGAATGTGAATATGTGGAAAGCCGCCGCGACGCAAGAGAATGTCCGCACGATACGCGCGCGCGGCGTTCGCATCGTAGGGCCCGGTAGGGGATACCTCGCATGCGGCGACGTTGATGAAGGGCGCCTGACCGAGGTCTCTGAGATCGCCGACGCCGTCATCTGCGAACTCGGCGCCACGGATGCGCTCGCTGGGGAACGCATCGTCATCACGGCGGGCGGAACCCATGAACCGATCGACCCGGTTCGCTACATCGGCAACCGGTCATCAGGCAAGATGGGCGTTGCCCTCGCTCGCGAAGCTCGTGCTATGGGAGCGCACGTCACGCTTGTTCTCGGGCCCGCCACCGAGCCTGCGCCAGCAGGCGTCGATGTCGTCCCCGTGGAAACGGCAGCCCAGATGCTTGAAGCCACGCAGGCAGCGTTCTCCCGTGCCACCATGCTCATCTGCGCTGCAGCCGTTGCTGACTATCGGCCCGCTAAGCCAGCCACCCGAAAGCTCAAAAAGGGCATCGACGAGCTCGAATCCATTCAACTCGAGCAAACGGATGATATTCTCGCTCGGCTCTCGCACGATCGTGGCGATCGCATCGTCATTGGATTCGCCGCCGAAACCGGCAACCCCATCGACTATGCGCAGCAAAAGCTCGCACGCAAGGGATGCGACGCCATTGTAGCCAACGATGTGTCGCGCTCCGATTCCGGCTTCGGGAGCGATACGAATAAGGCCTGGTGGATCACCGCGCACGCGACTGAGGAACTCCCGCTGCTCAGCAAATCCGAACTTGCTCGCACCCTGCTCATTCGTGCGCACGATTTGAGGTCATAAAAAATTTCTCTTGCACAAACCGCAAGAGTTGAGTAAAGTATCTTTTGCTGTCGCAGAGATGGCAACACTTCGGGACGTGGCGCAGCTTGGTAGCGCACTTGACTGGGGGTCAAGGGGTCGCTGGTTCGAATCCAGTCGTCCCGACCAGAAGGTTCGGAGGCGTCGAGAATATCTCGACGCCTCTTTTTTTGAGATGCCCCAAGGGGTTATCTCGCGTTCGGTTGGGTATCATGCTGTAGTGTGAACGCATCCGAATAGGGACTAGAGGAGAATCGTGGGCCTCAGAAAGAAGATCAAACGGGAGCTGATCGGCACCCCAGACTACCCCTCGAACCAGATCTTCACCATCTCCAACTTCATCACCATTCTTCGCCTTATCCTCACGTTCGTCTTTTTGTATTTATTCGTCATGGATGTCAACCGCTATGTCGCGCTCGTCATCTATGCAGTCGCCGCGAGCACGGACTGGCTGGATGGCGCCATTGCACGTAAAACGCGCACGGTGAGCTGGCTTGGCAAGATGATGGACCCCGTCGTTGACCGGGCGCTTCTTTTTACCGGCGTCATCGGCCTCGTGGCGCGCGGAGAGCTCCCCATCTGGGTCTGCATCGTCATCATCTTGCGCGACGTCTATCTCGCCTGTGGCAATGCCGTCGTACGGCGGTACCACAAACGACCGATCGACGTGGTGTACACCGGAAAGGCCGCTACCGCGCTTCTCATGACCGGCTTCTCTTTCATGCTTCTCGGTTTGCCGAAAATCGGCGGCATCGGCGTTCTCGGCACATTCTCGGAAGCGTTCCCCGGCCTCGATGCCCGCGAGGTTCCCTTAGGGATATTCTTCGTGTATGTCGGCGTGATCTTCTCCTTGCTCACCGCAGTCATCTATACCATAAAGGGCTACCGAGCCTCGAAGCACGCCATCGAGCATCCTGAGGAAGAGGACGTAGACTTCCTCAACCCGGAAATTGAAGAGGCTGATGGGGCTTCTGGAGCTTCTTGAGTCGCCCGTGAATCTCAACGCGCGCTAGGGTAGAATGAAAGTGCCTTTGCGATGTATTAAACCGGAAACGATTCCGGATCCGTATGTGATAGGGGTTTCCATGGCAGGACTTGGCACAGATTCCACGCGCGTCTTTCGCATGCCCATAGACGATGCAACCGCCCCCGACCTCATGAAGAGCACTAAGATCGCCAATCCGGTGATCTCTATTATCAAGGGGCCCCAAACGGGCAACACCTTTGAAATCACCGCGCCTGAGACCTCGGTCGGGCGCGATCCCGCCAACGCCATCTTCCTGAACGACATGACGGTCTCCCGCTCCCACGCCAAAATCGTGCGCACGCCACTAGGCACCACGATTGAAGATCTGGGCTCACTTAACGGCACTTGGGTCGACGGCGCCATCGTCAACTCTGCTCCGCTCCACGACGGCTCCTCGGTTCAGATCGGCACGTTCACGCTCATCTACCACGAGAGCAGCCCGGAGCGCATCGAAACGGGTGAGTAGCTTTGGCTGAGCGCAGCTATCTGAGCATCGGCCAAGTCGTTAACCTACTACGTGGCACGTATCCCGACCTCTCCAACTCGAAGATTCGATTCCTTGAAGACGAAGGGCTCATTACTCCTCACCGCACGCCCAAGGGGTATCGCCAGTACTCCATGGACGATGTCGAGCGGCTTGAGGTCATCCTGCATCTTCAGAAGACGCGCTATATGCCGCTGAACGTCATCAAGCAAAGGCTCGAGAGCGCCGACGATCTGCACACCCTTGCCTACGAAGTCGGCCTTTTGTCCGATGTTCCCATGAAGACGCAACCCAAGGAAACCAAGCAGAAGCTTCATCCCCTTGAAGATGTTCCGGACTTGCTGGGCGTTAGCATCTCCTTTGTGCGCTCCCTCGCGCAGAACGATCTTGTGCGCATCATCAAGAGCCCGAAGAATCGCGAGCTTATCGATGGAAGCGATTTCGAGATTATCCGCTATTGCGACGAGCTTTCGCGTTTTCATATCGAACCTCGGAACCTCCGCCAATACGTCGTTTCCGCCAACCGCGAATCGACGATGTTCGAGCAGGTCCTTGTGGGCATGCTTGGTCTCGATGACAGCGACGAGGACCGCAGCGCGAAGCTGGAGCGCGCCTTCAAGAAGCTGCACGACCTCACCGATGGCCTTCATACCGCCCTCTTGAAGGGCCGCGTGTTCGAGTCGCTTAATGCCGTAGTCAAGGATGCCGACGTGGATTCCATCGATGATGAGCTCGCTCGAGCGGAGGCTTCACGCGAGTCCAAGAGAAACGCTGGCGACGCAGCTTCGCGCACTGAAACGACCAATCGCACCGGTACGCTTACCGATGTTGCCGCCCCCCAAGAAGCAACCTCATCTCGTCGCACATCACGCGTTGTCAAACGTGCGCGTTAGCGTATGCACTGTTATCAGTAGAGGAGCCCTTATGCCTGAGACCGCCGCAACTGACTTCGACTTCGAATCGTATATCGCCGACATTCCCGACTACCCGGAGCCCGGCGTTGTCTTTAAGGACATCACACCGCTTTTCGCCGACGCCAATGCGATGCGACAGGCTATCACCGCGCTTGCTGACCACTTTCGCGGTAGGGGAGTGACGAAGGTCATCGGCCCCGAGGCTCGTGGCTTTATGGTGGGCGTTCCCGTAGCGCTTGAACTCGGTGCGGGCTTCATCCCCGCACGTAAGCCCGGAAAGCTTCCGCGCGAGACCGTGTCCATCAGCTATGAGCTCGAATACGGCACCGATACGCTCGAGATCCACGCGGACGCCCTTGAGCCCGGCGATCGCGTCCTCATCATCGATGACCTCGTTGCTACCGGTGGTACCGTTGCGGCAACAGGCAAGCTCGTCCAGAATATGGGTGCCGAGCTGATCGGATATGGTTGCATCCTTGAGCTCGCATTCCTGAATCCTCGTGACGCGCTTGCCGCATCGGGCGACCAAGAGCTCTTCAGCTTGGTCAAGGTTTCCTAAGGGTCTGCAAACGAGGTAACGCCTGAAGTTCAACGGATACTATGAACTAAGGGCTATTCCGAGCCTTCGTATCCGATATAGTGCAGATAGCCTAGCAGATAGGCCTTGGCGGCAAACGCCGTGACGGCATTTCGAACGAGAAGCGACTCCCTGGTAACATGCGACGCCGAATCCGGTTGGGGAGTCGCGTCGATCGAGAATGCGGAGCGCACGGCGTTTTCGAGCTCCACGGCTACATAATCGAAGGCAACGTCGACCATATAGGTTACCCGCTGAATCTTAAAGAGCGTCGCAATCGCTTGAATCGACAGCACCTGCTTGAAAATGCAGATTACGAGCAGGCGAGCCACGTGCTCGCGGTTGTAGAGCTTTTTAACCGGCGCCGCAATGAGGCCTGCCTTCACATAGTTATTAACCATAGAAGGCGTCAGGAGCTCGCCATCGATGCATGTGCCAAGGGGGCCCAGCGTCTGCTCGACGATACCAATAACCTGGTCTCGATAGAGGCCAACTGTGGGGAGATCCTCGAAACGAGGCATCTTGAAATCAACAAGGGCCGAAGCTATTGAAGAAGTGAGATAGGCATCGGGAAGAACCGTCGGCTTGATATCTTCCTGGGTGATTGCTCGACCGTGTTCATTCATGGGGATTACCGATTTCTGCGCCGTCATTGCATCCTCCATACCACGCACGTTCCACTGAGCATGCAAATTACCTACCTAATACCGTACCAATCACATGATACTCTCATTGCTTATAAAACTATGTCATCTTGTTTTAGAAACCATCTGTTTCACCATTTCGATAAGGGAGCACGTATAATACAGATAGGTTCGGTACCGTCGAAGGGACCTACACGATGAGTTGGGCACTTATAGCAGATTCCAGTTGCAACCTCCGTGGCTACACGCCGTCTGCTCCAGATACCATATACCGTTTCGCACCTCTCAAGGTCAACGTAGGCGGCCAGGAATATGTCGATGACGAGGCACTTGACGTTGCCGAGCTCAACCGCCGTGTCGCTGCCGAGGAATCGGCCACATCAAGCGCATGTCCGAGCGTAGGGGAATGGGCCGACCGCTTCCGCTCAGCCGATAACGTGATTGCCATTACGATTTCCGCGAATCTCTCAGGTAGCTATGAGGCAGCCATCATGGCACGTGACCTCGTGCTCGAAGAGGATGGTTCCCGCAATATCTTCATCGTGAACTCCCGTGCAGCAGGCGGCAAGCTCGAGCTATTGATCGTGGCATTAGATAGGTACCTAACTGAACATCCCGATGCCACCTTCAACGAGGTAACCGCGTATATCTGCAATGTAGAGCAGTCTTCGACGGTCTTATTCCTGCTCTCGAGCTACGAAAACCTTGCCAAGGCGGGCCGCATGCCCAAGGTTGCCGGCATGCTTGCCAACAAGCTCAATATCCGCATGCTCGGAACCGCGAGCAGCGAGGGCACTATCAAGGTTCTTGGTCCCGCACGAAGCCAGAAGAAGGCATTCGAAAAGATCATTGGATCCATGCGGGAAGACGGCTTCCAAGGCGGCGACGTGTTCATCGACCATGCCTTCAACGAAAAGGCCGCGGAAGACCTTGCGGCGCGCATTACCGCCGAATGGCCGACTGCAAAGGCAACCATTCTTCCATGTGGAGGCCTGTGCTCGTACTACGCAGAGACCGATGGTCTCATCATAGGGTACGGTTGGTAGGAGCATCGGTCATCAGTCGAAGATGCTAGCATCCGCAACGATTGATGTCTTTTTGCGTAGTCATATCGAATTAAGCAAACGGGCGCGCTGCAAAGAGTGCAGGGCGCCCGTATTGTTGTGATCAGATAACCTCGACCTTTCCGTCAAGGTAGAATCAAAGCGTGGCTACATCAGAGGATGGCTACAGAAGGTCTTGAAGGTCTTCTATTGGCTTCATCTAACAACTTTACATAAGATATATTATCTTGATTTAATAGATAAGCAAGATATGCTCATGAACGTATGTGAGCCTTGAAACTATACCTCGCATATCAGCCCCGCTCAGTCACATAGCGATACGCCTCGGAACCTGCAATAGCCCCGTCAGCCGCAGCGGTAATCGCTTGGCGGAGACGCTTTGAGCGCATGTCTCCCACGCAATACAGACCCGGCGTACGCGTTTCCATGGATTCATTCGTCATTACGCCACCATCAGAGCCAAGGTCTACGAACGGCCGGACTAGCTCCACAACTGGATCGGTTCCCGCAAATACAAAGATGCCAAACGATCCCTCTTCAAACGCTTCGGTATGCACTTCGCCTGTATCGTTATTTCTAAACGTAATATTCGACAGGAACCGGTCGCCGTCAACCGCGGTAATCGACGTACTATAGCGGACTGTTACTCGCTCATGCGCCAAGAGCCTGTCAACGACGCCCTTCGGAGCTCTAAACTCATTGCGGCGCACAACCATCGTTACGGAGTTCGCAATGCGCGCAAGATACAGCCCCTCTTCACAGGCAGCATTCCCGCCGCCGATAACGAACACGTTCTTTCCGCGGTAAAACATGCCGTCGCATGTGGCGCAATACGATATTCCGCGACCGCGGAATTGATCTTCACCGGTAAAACCAGCGGTTCGTGGACGAGCGCCCGTAGCAACGATAACCGTTGGCGCATGATAGGCCTCATCTGCACACACGACATTGAAGGAGCCGTCATCGAGCCGCTCCATGGCGTCAACAACGCCATAGACGCTTTCTGCACCGGCCTCCGTCGCATGTTCCTGCAACTTCATACCGAGCTCCGCGCCGGTAATGTTTGGTATGGCGGGATAGTTTTCAACGATATCCGTCGTGGCAATCTGGCCGCCCGGCATGCCTTGCTCTATGACGACGGTTTTCAAACTTGCTCGCGCAGCGTAGATAGCCGCTGCATAGCCAGCTGGACCGCCCCCGATGACCACGGTATCTACCACACGATTCGTCTTATCCATATCGCTCCTCGCATTCAACGAAGCTACCATGCTAAGGTGCTGATTCCCGCTTTATCCCTAACCTATACAACATTTATTTTGGTACCTAATTGTATGTGCCAGGCACAAGACCAAGTAGATTTACGCAGAAACTGGAACGGTCGGCTAAGAAAGAGGGCGCCTCCCATCTGTAACGAGAGGCGCCCTCTATACCATAAGCAATGCCTACGTTGCCCATCACGCTGGACAAGACGTACGGCGAGCTACGCGCAGATTGGCACAGCTTACATGATGGTCATGATGAAATAGACCAGGAATGCAGCAGCGGCGACCCACATGAGCGGGCGAACCTTGCGAATGTTGCCCGTGACGGCAGACACGACCACGAAGGTGATGAAGCCAAGGCCGATGCCGTTGGAAATCGAATACGTGAACGGAATGCCAGCGATGATCATAAATGCCGGGAAGGCCTCGATGGGGCTGGCCCAGTCGATATCGGCGACATCGCTCATCATCAGGAAGCCAACAAACACGAGCGCACCGCAGGTGGCTGCAGAGGGAATGCAGTTGATGAGCGGCGAGAAGAACGCGGCGAGCAGGAAGAGGACGCCAGCGACCACCGAAGTGAGGCCGGTACGGCCACCATCGGCTGCACCAGAAGCGGACTCAACGAAGGTGGTGATGGAGGAAGCGCCCACGAAGCCACCAGCGATAGCAGCGGCGGAGTCGACGATGAGGATCGGCTTGATGTCTTCGACCTTACCATCCTCGGTGAGGAAGTCGCCCTGCTTGGCCACGGCCATCGCCGTGCCCATGGTGTCGAAGAAGTCGCTCATCATGAGCGAGAAGGCAAAGAGCAGAAGCGACGGGGTGGTGATGGCCTCGATGATTCCCATGACACCGGAAGCCTCGCTCACCTGGAACGGGGCAGCGAAGGTCGAGAAATCGAGCGGAGCGACCACACCGGTGGGCAGGCTCGTGACACCCAGCGGCACACCGATGATCGCGGAGATGACGATGCCCCAGAGCAGAGCGCCCTTCACCTTCATGGAATACAGGACCACGGTGAGAACGATCGAGATGATGCCCACGAGCAGAGCGAAGTTGTAGCCACCATCAGCGTTCACGAGCGAGCCAAGCGAGACCATGGTGTCGGCGTTGGCAACGATGACGCCACCATCCTTGAGGCCGATCATTGCGATGAAGAGACCGAGACCGATGGAGATGCCGTGGCGCAGGGGCACAGGAATGGCCTCCATGATCGCCTCGCGCAGGCCGCAGAGCACCAGGAACAGAATGGCAACGCCCTCCACGAAGATGACGGCCATGGCGGTCTGCCAGCCGAGGCCCATGCTGCCGCACAGGGTAAAGGCGACGATCGAGTTGATGCCCATACCCGAAGCGCAGGCAAGCGGGCGGTTCGAGAACACGCCCATGGCGATCGTCATAACCGCGGCGCCCAGGCAGGTCGCAGTTACCGCGGCCGTCGGGTTGATTCCCGCGGCAGACAGAATGCTCGGGTTGACGATGATGATGTACGCCATGGCCAAAAACGTCGTGAGGCCAGCGCGCACCTCCGTTGCGGCATTGGAGCCGCGCTCGGAAAACTTGAAGAACGTATCCATTACTCCCCTTTTCTTCGGATTGCTCTTCCCTACTATGTGCTCGGAGGCGCCTGTTAGCGCGCCCCGCTTGAGCCGAATCCACCGGTTCCACGGTCGGTCTCATCCAACTCGTCGACTTCAACGAGCTGAACGACGGGAACCTCTTGAATGACGAGCTGGGCGATGCGTTCGCCGCGCTCGATATGAATAGACTCATGTGCATCGAGATTGATCGCGATCACCTTGAGCTCACCACGATAATGCGCATCGATGAGCCCAGGCGTATTTGCGATGGAAAGGCCCCGCTTGAGCGCCATGCCGCTACGAGGCTGCACGAAGCCGGCAAAGCCGTCAGGGATCGCGATGGCAAGACCCGTTGAAATCAAGACGCGCTCATGGGGTGGAATATCGACGGTTTCATTCGCTCGAAGGTCGAGCCCTGCATCACCCGCATAGGCATACGAGGGCAGCTCAACCGTGGGGTCGAGTCGTTTGATCTGTACATTCACTAAAGACATGTGCTCACCTAAGCTTATCGAGTTCCTGCAAAAACTCATCGACGTCTTTGAAATCGCGATAGACGGATGCAAACCTGATATAGGCCACTTTGTCTATCTTCTCGAGCCGCTTGAGCACCATATCGCCGATCTCATGTGAAGAGACGTTCGTGAGGGTGCGGCCACGAAGCTCGAGCTCAATATCATCGATGAGTGCGTTCAACTGCGAGATATCGATCTCTCGCTTAGAGGTCGCGCGCATCAAGCCAACAAGAAGCTTGTTTCGGTCAAACGGCTGCATGGTTCCATCGCTTTTGATAACCTCGATGGGATCTTCGCAACGCTCGAATGTGGTAAAGCGATATCCGCATGACCTGCATTCGCGGCGGCGCTTTATCGCGTTCGTAGCATCCTGCATGCGCGAATCAACGACTCGCGTATTATCTCCACCGCAACGCGGACAGCGCATTAAACCTCCTCAGGCGCGAACAACTTAGATAGAGTACCACGTCTTGAGAGAATCTGACCGAGAAGTACTAGATATTGCGTTTTGGAAATAGGAAAGGGCTCGCTCGCCCATCATCAAGAAGCGTTGAAAGGAGCGAAGCGCAGCGTATACATGGGACACAAAAACTGGCAGACGCCGAGGTTTATGCGAGCCCGGTACGGACAGCGATCGTGCCACTCCTTAGGAAAGCGGGACGACTAAGGTGTCGCCCGGCTGCAAGGTGCTCGTCTCCAAGTCGTTCCAAGCGCGAATGACATCAGAGGTCTGGCGCGTAGAGAGCCCCTCGATATCGTAGGCTTCGGCAATCGACCAAATAGAATCGCCAGCTTTCACCGTGATCGTTTGGCGAGAGGATGATGCAAGGGCGCTATCGAAAGCACGCTGTTCACTCGAAATCATGAAGCAGGCGGCAACGACGAGAGCAAGTGAAAGGAGAGCGACAATAACCCCAGCGACGACCGCATGCGACAGAGAACCCGTCGATGAAACAGGGGTAGCTGCGACATGGGCGCTGCGAGGAGACTCAGCGCGCCGGACGGGAAGCTCGTAGATCTGCGTCGCATAGGTGGGAGCAATGGGCTCATCATAGAGGACATCGGAAGACAGCGCGAGGTTTCCCTCGACGATGGCGAATGTAGCGTGCATTGGAAACCCCTTTCTCGTTTGACGAAACTGTTATATCCCGGCGCCCGGACAAAAAACTCTGGCGCAAGAACGAGTGTTCGTATATCATTATCTTCGAACAGTTGTTCCTGTCAAGTAAAAATCGAACAAATGTTTTGTATGGAGGGAGCATCGATGGCACGCAAGATTTCGAAGCGCCAGCAGCAAATCTACGACTACATTCGTGCGTACCAGCAAGAGAAGGGTTATCCGCCGAGCGTGCGCGAGATGGCGGCCGCCGTGGGGCTCTCCTCCCCCTCCACGGTCCATGCGCACCTGAGCGCCCTCGAAGCGCGCGGCCTCATCAAACGCGACGCCACGAAGCCCCGTGCGCTCGAGCTGTTCAATGAGGACGGTAGTTCCGTAAGCCTTGCAGAGGTTAAGGAGTCTCCGGACCGCGGTACGGTAACGCTTCCCTTGGTAGGCAGGGTTGCCGCAGGCATGCCCATCCTCGCCGAGCAAAACGTCGAGGACACCTTCACCCTTCCCACCGAGATCGCAACCGACGCCTCCTCTTTCGTGCTCGAAGTGCATGGCGACTCCATGATCAACGCTGGCATCTTCAACGGCGATTACCTGGTCGTACGCGAGCAGAAGAACGCCATGAACGGCGAGATCGTTGTTGCCATGATCGATAACGAGGCTACGGTCAAGACGTTCTACAAGGAACGCGGTCGTGTACGCCTCCAGCCCGAAAACGATGCCATGGAGCCCATCTATGCCGAGAATCCACAGATCCTGGGCAAAGTGGTCGCCCTCATGAGGCGCTTTTAGGAGCAGACGTGCAGGATAACGCGCACGAAGATAACCCTCAAAAGCCGCGCATCGCCTTCTTTGACTCGCTGCGCGGCTTCACCATCATTTCGATGGTCGCGTTCCATGCGGCCTATGATGCAGCCTATCTCTATGGATTCGAAATCCCCTGGTTCACCGACCCCATCATCCAGACGGTCTGGCGCTCCTCGATAAGCTGGGTGTTTCTCGCCCTTGCAGGATGGATGACCAGCCTTTCGCGCAACAACTTAAATAGGGGCGGTGTCTATGCAATAGCTGCAGGGGCCGTATTCCTTGCCACCAGCATCGCTGGGGTAGATACGCCCATCTCATTTGGCATCATCTACTGCATGGCCGCCTGCACGCTCCTCTATGCCACCACGGCACCGTTGCTTAACCGCCTCCCAGCGGCAGTGGGCCTCCTCAGTTGCCTCGTGCTCTTCGCCGCAACCTACACCCTGCCGCACACGACCTATCCCGTGGAAGGCCTAGCCTGGCTCGGGGTTCCCTCGGCGTCGTTTGTCTCAGGGGACTACTATCCGCTGTTGCCCAACGTATTCCTCTACCTCGCGGGTGCCTTCGCAGCACGCTGGTTCGACCAACATCACGCATCGGGCTATCCCATGTGGATGATGAAAGCGGACGTACCCTTCCTTTCGATGATCGGAAAGCTCAGCTTGCCGATCTATCTTGTGCACCAGCCCCTGCTCATCCTCATCTTTACTATGGTCTGCAGTATGTAGGCCAGCTCGCATATGAGCAACGGCGTCAGAAACCTCAGCTTGAATAATAAGCGGAAAGGTACCCGGCAATGCGAGGAGGCACTTTTGCCACGAGATGCGTGGACGTCTCTTCAAAAGACTCCTCGAGCACGTGTCCGGATTGACGAATAAGTTGAACCAGAGATCCGTTTGCGTACGGAATATGAACGTCGATAAGCTTATCGAGCGCAGCAGCCTCGAGTGCCACGCGCTCAACCAAATCATCGATGTGCTCTCCCGTACGCGCCGAGACAAGAACGGCATCAGGATAGATGCGCCTAAGGTCGAGCAACGTTTCGGCATCTATGAGGTCAATCTTATTGAACACCACAAGAGAACGCGACTCGCCCGCGCCGATCTCTTCCAAAACGCGATGGACCGCATCAAGCTGACGAGACAGGTTATCATCAGATGCATCGGCAACCATGAGGATCAAATCGGCCTCACGAACCTCAGACAAGGTCGATTTAAAGGCATCAACGAGCCCGTGCGGAAGCTTTTGGATGAAACCGACGGTATCGGTGATCGTCATAGACCGGCCGCCAGGCAAACGATAAGCGCGCGTCGTCGGATCAAGCGTAGCGAAGAGCTTATCCTGCGCAAGCACCGTCGACCCAGTCAACCGGTTAAGAAGCGAAGATTTACCAGCGTTGGTATAGCCCGCAAGAGCGACACGGAACGCGGGAGAAGCGATCCGTTCCTTCGATTGCACAGACCTTCTACGCTCAACCACGGCAAGCTCGCGTCGAACAGCGGCAATGCGGTTGCGAACCATGCGCCGATCGACTTCGAGCTGACTTTCTCCCTGTCCAAAACGGCTTCCAATGCCACCGCGCGTCTGCTCCTTCGCAAGGTGGCTCCACATGCCACGAAGGCGCGGCAGAAGATATTGAAGCTGTGCAAGCTGCACCTGGAGCCGCCCCTCACGCGTCTGAGCGTGCAGCCCGAAAATATCAAGAATCAGAGCGGTCCGATCGATGATCTTCACTGGCTCTCCGACAGCCTTCTCAAGATTCGCTTGCTGTGAAGGAGAAAGGTCATCATCGAAGATAACGACATCGGCATCGAGGCGCGAGACGAGCCCGCAAACCTCGGCCACTTTGCCCGATCCGATAAACGTCCTAGGATTCGGTCGTTCAAGCCGCTGCGTAACACGAGCAACACACTCAGCTCCAGCGGTATCGGCAAGACGTTCGAGCTCATCGAGCGAGCGGTCAACAGGCCAAGAAGAGCCCCTCTGCTCTATGCCGACGAGCACCGCTCGCTCGGGAACCGGCGATGTCGATACGGGGGTGAACCGAGCCATCAGCAGCGCACCTCGCGTTCGATAGCATCGACCGCACCCTCGATATCAAGCGAATCCATGTCGAGCCAGGTGATGCGATCGTCACGACGAAACCAAGAGAGCTGACGCTTTGCATAGCGGCGCGAACGCATTTTGATGAGCTCGGTCGCCTCGTCCAGAGAGCATGCACCGTTCAGATAGTCGATGATCTCTTTATAGCCAATTGCCTGGCGCGCCGTGAGCGCAGGCCCCGCGCCACGCTCCAAAAGGCGCTCAACCTCTTCCACAAGCCCATCTCGCACCATCACATCAACACGAGCATCGATACGCCCATACAGGCACGACCGCTCCATCGTGAGGGCAAAGATATGAGCCGAATAGACCGGCTTGGGTGTCGAGAATCCTTTGCGTTGCTCGGCGTAAGAAACGCCCTCATCAAGCATCTCCAGCGCGCGAACGACGCGTCGCACGTTATGGGGATGGATGCTTTGCGCGCTCTCCGGATCGCGTCGATTCAGAAGCTCGTAGAGCGCATCGGGACCGTGTTCCTCAACAAAGCGCTCATATCGCCTGCGAGCGTCGCTCTCGATTTCACCCGAGGGAAACCTCATATCGTCAAGAGCCGCCATGATATAGAGGCCTGTTCCGCCGCATAGCACCGGAATCTTACCAGCAGCCTGCAGCTGATCGATCTGTTGGCGAGCATCGCGTTGGAAGAGCGCGGCGGAATATGCCTCGTCCGGCTCGATGATATCCACAAGCAGCAAAGGGGCGTGCCGCTCCTCGATGGGCATCTTCGCAGTGCCGATATCCATTCCACGGTAGACCTGCATCGCATCAGCAGATATGACGGCGCTTCCCCAGCGCTCCGCAAGGGCATCGGCCACAGCGCTCTTCCCTACCGCGGTAGGCCCCACGACGGCGACCACGGGCCCCGTCATCGAGGGTCGCCTGTCACGGTGCCCGAGAGATACCAGGTACGCGCTGTGTCTACGCGAACGTCAACGATCTTGCCGATAAGGTCCTCGATGTGAAGCCCCTCGGGAATGGGAGCATGGACCGTTTGATTCTTCGGGCTTTTGCCCTGAAGGACTCGGGTGTTCTTCTTCGAAGCACCTTCAACGAGAACGGGTACCGTGGCATGGAGCTCGCCCTGGTTGAACTCATAAGCGGTGTCTTCGATAACCTTAACGAGCCGATCGAAGCGCTCCTGAATCACCTCATGCGGAGTCGGGTCCACGATGGCGGCAGCGGGCGTGCCCTCACGACGCGAGTAGATGAAGGTAAAGGCCTGGGCGTACCCCACTTCGCGTGCAAGAGAAAGGGTCTCCTCGAAATCCTCTTCGGTCTCTCCGGGAAAACCAACGATGATATCGGTAGTGAGCGCAATCCCGGGAATGCGATCGCGGACGCGACGAACAAGATCAAGGTAATCCTCGCGCGTATACCGACGATTCATCTCCTTCAAGATACGGGTGGAGCCAGACTGCACGGCAAGGTGAAGATGAGGCATGACTGCAGGCGTCTCGGCCATAGCGTCAATGGTCTCAGGGAGCAGGTCTTTAGGATGCGACGAGGTGAAGCGAATACGCTCGATACCGGTTTCGCCAACCTTGCGGAGCAGCTCTGCGAAGCGCGGCGCCCCATAGCGGTCACGCCCGTAGGAATTGACATTTTGACCGAGAAGCGTGACCTCACGAACGCCAGAGCGAACAAGCGCCGAGACCTCGTCTATGACCTCCTCAAAAGGCCTGCTCTTCTCACGTCCGCGCACATAGGGAACGATACAGTAGCTGCAGAAGTTGTTACAGCCGGTCATGATCGGAACCCAAGCGTGGTAAACCGTCTCACGATGCCACGGCATCGACACGGCGGCAAGCGTCTCGTCCTCGGCAATCGAAACATGACGGCCGCCATCCTCAAAGGCTTGTGCGATAAGTTCGCCGACGTGCGCAATGGCATGCGTGCCGAAGATCACGTTCACGTTATCGACGTTCGTGAGGAGCCCCTCGCCATCTCGCTGGGCGATGCATCCGCCCACAGCGACGACCCGCGTGCCGGAAGGTGGAGCAGGAAGGCTCTTGCACGAATTGCATTGACCGTAAAGACGCTGATCGGCCGCCTCGCGAACGCAGCAGGTCATGAATATCACGATATCCGCACCGGCGGGATCCGCCGCCTCAAGGCAGCCGCAGGCATCAAGCAAACCAGCGACGCGCTCGGAGTCGTGCAGGTTCATCTGGCAACCGAACGTGCGGATGAAATACGTCTTGCCGGAAAGCGCCGGCCGCACACTCATCATATCCATGTTAGTAGACCATGGCGGCATCGGATACCTGATCGGCTTCCGCGCCCTGGAGGGAGATGCGATGAACGATGACGGCAAGCCGGATGGCCGTACGCGACTCACCGTTGATAAGGATATCCGAGAACGTTGGAGCACATGAGATATCAAAACCTGTGGGGATGAGGAAACCGCGAGCTATGGCCATGGCCTTGATGGCCTGATTGACCGCTCCAGCGCCCACACACTGCATATTGACCGGAACGCCATCCTTGACCATTCCCGCTATAGCGCCGGCAACGGAGGCGGGCGATGACTTGCTCGATACTTTCAGGTATTCCATAGTGCGGTTCTCCTGCGTGTATGGTTTGAATATGCAGCCCTTTGACTTTACCGTATTGGCCCGTGAGCAGCAAGAAAATGATTCGGGCCATTCTCGGACCCGGTCATTCGCCCTTCTGGATATCGAATGTGACCGTAATCGAATCACGTGAAACCCTGACTCGAGGCTCTCGACTGAGCGAAAGATAGTAGCGCGCGGCGATGCCCTCGAAGTCGCGCTCGAGAACGCGCGAGAACTCATCGAGATCATCTTGGGCGATCTTAAGACCGCGGCGATCGCGGGATAGATCAATGGGAGCGGGCGCCTTGCGTTCGGAACGCATGCGGAGCAGACGAGAGGTCACGCTTCGCAACGGCTTGATCTGACCGCTCAGAATACGGTGAGCAGTGCGCTCGGACATCTCAAGCCCTATAGAGCGAGCGATGCGCATCAGATCGGCGGCATCGGCCGCACAGCCCAACCGCTCGCAAACCGGGAGCTCGGCTTCATCGTCAATGAAGAGCATCTTGGAGGCATCAAGCGATGAGGTTGCCTGATCGTAGAGCGTCGCAGCGATCTCTGCAGGACTGCCGAGATAGACATCGCATCCATGCTGTTCTTCCAAGGCGAACTCGCAGACCGTGCGAATGATGTTATGCGGGCCTTTCGAGCAAACCCACACACCTTCCTCGTTACGCGAAGCTTTAGGCCAGCTCGACTGGTCGGCACGCTCGGGTAGTCGCTCGGTATCCACAACGACGCGCATAGAGGATCCGAGACCGGGCGCAGACGCCACAACGCACGCCTCGTCGGTGTTTTCGCGGATGGAATACAGGGCCATGCCACGACCGTGCACGCCCCAGCGGTCCATCTTCATGCTCTCGAGCTTAGAAGTCACGCGAGCATCGAAGATGCGCTCGTGCATGTCCTGGGGCACGCCGGAGCCGTTATCAAGAAAGAGGAGGGTCCTGACACCCCCCTCTTTCGATGTGGCAACATACATGCTGGTAGCACGTGCGTCGCGCGCATTGCGCAGCATTTCGATAACGATATCCTCGACATGCTGGATATCGTGCTTAGCCTGCCGGCGCTCAGCCTCAGCAACGCGCAGCCGAACAAATCCCTCGCCAAGGTTCTCCTCAACGCGAAGGTTGCCCTCGCCCGTCATGGACGCGATGAACGAGATGAGTTGCTGAGCGTCTGCCATACGCTACTTCGCGATATCCATCGCACGGCTCTCGCGGATCACGACGACGCGCACCTGACCGGGATATTCCATTTCTTCCTCGATCTGGCGAGCGATATCGTGGGCGAGCACCGTAGCCTGGGCATCAGAGATCTTCTCAGGCTGAACCATGACATGGACCTCGCGACCAGCCTGCATGGCGAAGGTACGCTCGACGCCATCGTGGGCGTTGGCAATCTCCTCAAGCTTCTCAAGACGCTTCACGTAGCTCTCGAACGACTCGCGACGGGCACCGGGACGCGAAGCAGAAACGGCGTCGGCAGCCATCACAAGCATGTCGAGCACCGTGTTCGGCTCGACATCAGCGTGATGCGCCTCGATAGCATGAACGATCTCGGGCTTCTCACCGTAGCGACGTGCCAGGTCGGCACCGATGACGGCATGGGGCCCATCAACCTCATGATCGATGGCCTTACCAAGGTCGTGCAAGAGGCCAGCTCGACGCGCGGGCACGGAGTCAAGGCCGAGCTCTGAGGCCATGATGCCAGCAAGCTCAGCGACTTCGATGGAATGGTTGAGAACATTCTGGCCGAACGAGGTGCGGTACCTCAGGGCACCGAGCGTCTTCACAAGCTCGGGATGAAGGTCATGGAACCCGGTATCGAATGCAGCCTGCTCGCCAGCCTCGCGCACGCGCTGCTGCACGAGCTCAGATGCCTTCTTGTACATCTCCTCGATACGAGCAGGGTGGATACGCCCATCCGCAATGAGGTTCTCGAGCGCAACGCGGGCGGTCTCGCGACGGACGGGGTCGAAGCTCGAAAGCACGACGGTCTCGGGGGTGTCATCGATAACGAGGTTGACACCAGAAACCTGCTCGAAGGTGCGGATGTTGCGCCCTTCACGGCCGATGATGCGGCCCTTGAGATCATCCGAGGGAATGTGAACGGAGGTCACGGTAACCTCCGCGGTATGATCGGCGGCGCAGCGCTGGATGGCAGTAGAAAGAATCCGCTGGGCGGTCTTTTGGCACTCGGCCTTCACCTGCTGCTCGGAATCGCGAATAATGGTCGCCGCCTCGTGGGTAACCTCACCGCGGACCTTATCGAGAAGCTCACGGTGCGCGTCGTCTCGTGTGAGCTCAGAGATGCGCTCGAGCTCTTCGGTCTGCTTGGCATAGAGATCCTCGAGCTCACGGCTGCGCTTCTCCACTTGCCCGGCCTGGCTGGAAAGCTGGTGCTCGCGCTTGTCGAGCGCATCGTTTCTCCGGTCAAGCGATTCCTCGCGCTGCATGATGCGGTTCTCGAGCGTGCGAAGCTCGCGCTTGCGCTGCTTTTCCTCCGCCTCTGCAGCTTGTTTGTTCTGGATAATCTCTTCTTTTGCCTCGAGAAGAGCTTCCTTCTTCAAGGTCTCTGCCTGTCGCTGCGCCTCGCCGATCACCTGGTCCGCCTCAGCGCGCGCCGATTCGATTCGGGAATCCGCTTCGCGAAGGCTGCCGTTCTTGGCGTTGCGCATGGCGATGACGGCGATGACGGCGCCTACGGCGAGGCCAACGACAATGCCGATGACAATCTCCATGCTCACTCCTCTAACTAAAAAAGCAACTCATTGATGGCGCATGGCTGCGCCCGACATTTGCGAGGTATGAACACCCAATATGAAGTTGTGTATGTAACACAAATGAACTCATCTACGATGAGTGTGCATCACAAGACAAATGACAGATTCATCCTACGTTTTAAGTCAAAAACTGTCAATTCTACACAGCACCAGCTGCGACTTTACGAAGGAATTACACGACCCTTGAGCACCAAGCCTTTATCAGGCATCGTTGTCGATCCGCTCGCGCGCGGCCCGGGCTGCGACATCGTATGAAAAACCCTTTCCCACCAGATGACGAACAAGCTTCTCGAATGCGCGCGTTTCGGGAACCGATTTTCGCTGCAAAAGCTGACGCGCTCGTTCTGCATCGTCTTCCGCGGAGAAGAATGCTTCGGGATAGCCGGGTAAGGCCCTTGGATCTACCCCGCGCCGCTTAAGCTCGAGCTCAATCTTACGACGACCCCAGCCTCGACGAAGACGCTCGTCTATGAATGAAGCCATAAATCGCGCATCATCGAGAAACTTGAGGTCCAGGGCTCGCTCGATTGCAGCGTCGATAGAGGTCACGCGAAAACCGTGCTGCTGGAGCTTTGAGCGAACTTCATGACTCGAATGCTCGCGCCTCGACTGCATCTCAGTAAGGGCAGTGAAGCAGACGCGACTCTCGAGCTCCATAAGAGCGTCCATCGCCGAGCGATACGTGCACGGCAGATCTGGCAGGGCCTTCTCATACAAGCGAGCCACACGAGGAGGAACCCACCCACTGCGCACATCGCCGTTTTCGAGCGAGAAGCGAACCTCAGCACGCGGGCGGCGATATGGCAGGGCCCCGCCCATGCCGGCGGAGCCCTTTGGTGGCAAAGCTATATCAATCTCAACGACGTTCTCGGACATGATGAAACGAGAAGGCTAGAGCGTATCGTTCGCGGCAGAAACGTCATCGCCCAAGATGACGGCGTCCCCCGTGGTCTCGTCTGAAAGCTCGAGCCCGCATGCCACACGAACGCGATGCTCGATCTCATCGCAAAGGTCGGGGTTGGTGCGCAGGAACTCCTTCGCAGCCTCGCGACCTTGGCCCAGCCGCTCGGATTCGTAGGTATACCAGGCGCCGGACTTCTTCACGATGTCGTAGTCGACGCCCATATCGAGTATCGAGCCCTCTTTTGAAATGCCGGTGCCGTACATGATGTCGAATTCGGCGGTACGGAAGGGAGCTGCAACCTTGTTCTTTACCACCTTGCAACGCACACGGTTGCCCACGACCTCATCTTTAACCTTGATACTCTCGATACGGCGGATGTCGATTCGCACGGACGAGAAGAATTTAAGCGCCCTACCGCCGGTCGTCGTCTCGGGGTTACCGAACATGACGCCGATCTTCTCGCGCAGCTGGTTGATGAAGATGCAGGTGGTCTTTGATTTTGAGAGCGATCCCGCAAGCTTGCGCAGCGCCTGACTCATAAGCCGGGCCTGGAGGCCAACCGAGGAATCTCCAATCTCGCCCTCAATCTCGGCACGAGGAACAAGGGCAGCGACAGAGTCAACGACGACGGCGTCGATGGCGCCGGAACGCACCAGCATGTCGCAGATCTCGAGCGCCTGCTCGCCGGTATCGGGTTGGGAGATGAGCACCTCATCGATATCGACGCCGATGCGCGCCGCATAGGTCGGGTCGAGCGCGTGCTCGGCATCGATGAACGCAACAACACCGCCCGCAGCCTGGGCCTCTGCAAGGATCTCGAGCGAAAGCGTCGTCTTACCTGACGACTCCGGGCCATAGATCTCGATAATGCGCCCCCGCGGAACGCCGCCGATGCCGAGTGCGGCATCCAAGGACAGCGCGCCCGTTGGGATGACCTCAATCTCAAGCTCGGGCCCACCGTCACCATATTTCATGATCGAGCCCTTGCCGAACTTCTTCTCAATCTCGGCCTTCGTAAGCTCCACCATCTTATCGCGCTCTTCGCCGAACGTGCGCTCATGCACCTGACGAACGGGCCCGCTGTTCTTAGCCATAGGTACTCCTCCTCTGATCCGGCTTCCATACTACGCGAACAGCTGTTCGCGGTCAAGCGATACCAACATCCTATCGGGCATATCTGAACAGATTTCCTCGATATCTGACAAATCGCTGAACGTAATCCGGAAAAACCTGAACACAACGTTCGTCGAGGAGCTACGCACGAGCAAGGGAACAGAAGATGCCTGCTCAATGGGGCCAAGCAGACAGCTGGGAGCTATTGCCGGCGCGTATGGCATACGCAACCGCCACAGCCGCAATGGCGCCCAACCGCGAAAACCGCGCCAAATGCACATGGCCAGCGCGTACATATGGCTGCGTTTCGTGCCAGTAACACGCGGAGGCAAGAACCGACTACCAAGATGAATTGAACAGCAAAAAGGCTACGCGTCAAAGAAGGAGAACGACACCGTGCCGCTAGCCTGAAGCTCATGAGCTGCAGACAGGAGGCATTCGCAAGCTCTGCGGCATGCCGCGGCACGCACGTCGTCGCGGTCGCCCTCGAAGTGGCATCGTTCAGCGCGTGACCCATCGCGTGATGCGATCCCGATATAGACCGTCCCAACGGGGTCTTCGGCAGTGCCGCCTCCAGGGCCGGCGAAGCCGGTGATGCTCACCGCGAGGCTGGAACCGAACACATGGCGCGCACCCTCAGCCATCTGGCAGGCGCAGGCGAACGAAACGGCCCCCACGGAATCGAGGACTTCCTGACTCACCCCGAGCAGGTCATGCTTGACCTCGTTTACGTAGGTCACAGCCCCGCCGCGCAGCACATCCGAGGCGCCGGGCACACCGGCAATGGTCGAAGCGACCATGCCCGCGGTGCAAGACTCAGCCGTAGCAACGGTTACAGAGCAATCTGAGCACAAGGCGACAAGCTCCTGGGCAAGCTGGAGCGCGTGGACGCGGTGGTCTGCGGCGCGTCCTTCATACCGAGCGCCCATCATTAGACCCTAAACACGATGTCGCGAGCATTCCAGATGTACTGGATTCCCGAAACGACCGTCAGCACGACCGCGGCGACCATGAGCGCCTGCGAAATGCCGAGGATCCAAACGGTAAGATCGCCCATTCCCAACGCCTCGAGCGCGAAGGCGACGTAGAAGCCGCAAAGCGAGACCATCGTGACAGCCGTCTTCGCCTTGCCGAGGCTATCGGCAGCGATAACCTCGCCGGCAGCGCTCGCGACCATGCGCAGCGCGCTCACCAAGAACTCACGGAGCAGGATGATGAACACGACCCAAACGTTCACGTATCCCTGATCGAGCAGCAAGAGCAGCGCAGAGAAGACGAGGAGCTTGTCGGCGATGGGGTCGAGAAATTTACCGAAGTCGGTGATCTCGTTGCGCTTGCGGGCAAGCGAACCGTCAAGCTTATCGGTAAGGCTCAGCAAGATGTAGAGCACGCACGCCCCGATAGCGAAGGCCGGATGCGTGAGCGCGCCCATCGCATCGCGCGAGAGAACAGCCAACAGCATGAAAACAGGAATGAAGCAGATGCGAACAGACGTAATGACGTTCGCAGGCGTCCATATGCTCGTAAGCTCGCCTTGCTCGTTTCGGGCCATCGAATTACCCCTAACCAATCACATGACCAATCAGCTCGTAGCAGAAGCTGTCCGTAAACTCTACGGTTACAATATCACCAACGGCGGCCTCCGTCGCGTCCAAGTGCACGGCTCCATCGGAATCCGGAGCCTGGAACCAAGCATGGCCTATGAGTTCAGGCCCTTCGTCCGTTTCCTCGATGCCGTCGACGATCACCTCGGCCGTCTCCCCCACATGCGAAGCGGTGGCTGCGAAACCGAGAGACTCCGCCAGATCGATGGCAGCCTGCGTACGCTCAAGCTTCTCGTCTTCGTCGAGTTGCCCCTCCATGCGCGCGGCACGGGTTCCGTCTTCCGGAGAGAATGCGAAGACGCTTGTGTAATCAAACCCCGTACGGTCCATAAAGGCAAGCATCTGCTCGTGGTCGTCAAGCGTTTCGCCCGGGAAACCAACAAGATACGTCGTCCGGATGATCATGCCGGGAATCTCGCGACGAAGACGCTCGAAGAGGGCATCGAGCTCCGCTTCGGAACCGCTGCGGTTCATCGCCGACAAGACGCGGGCGCTGCAATGCTGAACAGGAATATCGATATAGGGCAGAACCTCAGGCGTATCGCGGATGGCTGCGATGAGCTCGTCCGTCATCCCCTCGGGCTGCAGGTAGAGAACGCGAATCCATACGCGTTCAGGACGCACCGCACCCGCAACGGCAACAAGCAGCTGGGCAAGGTTGTGCGGCCCCTCCCCTTCCTGAGGAAGGTCTTCGCCCCAGATACCCGTATCCTGGCCGATGAGCACGATTTCGCGAACGCCGGAATCGACGAGGTCTCGCACCTCGGCGAGAATGCGCTCGGCAGGACGCGAATGGTAGCGGCCGCGAATATAGGGAATAGCGCAGAAGCTGCAGAACCGGTCGCAGCCGTCGGAAATCTTCACGTACGCGACGGACCCCTCGACGGTGCGCTTGACATCGGGAACGAAAGCGGGAGCCGAGCGACCTACGCCCAAAAGGCGATCGACAACGGCAACGATGCCGTCCTCTTCATCCGTGCGCACGAAGGCAGCAACCTCGGGCAGCTCACCAGGGAGGTCGTCGCCGTAACGGGAGGGCACGCAGCCGCACATGACGATGGGAACAGAACGAACGCCGTCCGCAACTTCCTCGGCCAGCGCGAGCGTCGCCTCGATGCTCTCCTCCGTTGCTGAGGCCAAAAAGGAGCAGGTGTTAACGATGGCGAGATCCGCCTCAGAAACATCGTATGCAACCTCATAGCCAGCCGCGAGAAGCAATGAGCGCATACGATCGGTATCGACCTCGTTCTTAGCACAACCGAGCGTGATGTAGTAAACGGAACCGAATGCGTCTTCGAACTGCTGGGACATGGCAACCTTTCAATCGTGAGCTATCCCCGTTTGTGCCGGTCCGACGCTCTATAGAAGGAGCGGATTCCTAGAGCGCGAAAGCGGATGGACGGCTCGCCCGTCCGCTACCTGCGTGGACCGTGGCTAGGCTAGCGGTAGTTGGTGAACTGAAGCGGCTGGCCGTAGTCTTGATCTCGCAGGAACGCGATAACCTCCTGAAGGGTATCTTTGGAAGCGGAGCTCACGCGCAGCTTATCGGACTCGATAACGACCTTGCACTTGAGCTTGAGCGCCTTGATATCCTTGTTGATCTTCTTGGCGGTATCCTGGTCGATGCCGTCGATGATGCGGCCGAGGACGCGCACCGTGCCGCCCGAGGCAGCGACGGGAGCGTCCCAGCGTACCGCCTTGATGTCGACGCCGCGCTTGATCAGCTTGGAATTGAGGACATCAGTGATCTGCCGAGCAACGAAATCAGCCGGCGCCGAAATGGTAATCGTCCTCTCGGGCTTGGAGAGCGCGACCTCAGATCCGGAATCCTTGAGATCGTAGCGCTGCGAAATCTCGCGGACCGTCTGCTGGTAGGCGTTATCGACCTCCTGCATGTCGACCTGGGAGACAACGTCGAAACTTGAATCCTTTGCCATGAATCCTCCTTAACGGCAAGAACGGGTAATGAACGGAGCTGAGCTATACGCTATTGCGACGCCGAGGCGCTTGACGAGTCTCCGGTGTCGGAACCATCAGTCGAAGCGGCGGTCGCCGGAGTCTGAGGCGCGGTGATGGTGACCTTTGCAACGCCAGCAGTCCTTGTATCCCAGGAAACGGACTCACCGTTGTTGGTAACCGTGACATCCGCAGGGCTGCTCACCGTGATCTCGATGGATTGCTCGACGGTAAACTCCTGGCTGAAGGGACCGACGACATTATCGGCGAACACGGAGGAGCCGTCGAGCTTCACCTCAACCCAGGAGGTGCCCCCATCTTCCACGCTCACCGCCACTACCGTCTGCTCAGGAACCCCGGTCGTAGCCGCTTGGGTATCGGCGGTGTTAGCCTGCGTCTCGGGCGAGGTCGCATCCGTTGCGGAATCGGGAGTTGCGGCATTCGAAGTTGCCTGATTGGTCACCTGCGTCGTCGTCGACTCAGGCTGGGTATCGCCGGTGTTTGCCGAGCAGCTCCGCATTGCAAGGAACACCACGAGAACGATCAGCAACAGCACGACGGCGAGCACGCCGATGACCAAACGAGGGTCCATGCCATTGAAGGCAAGAGCACCCCGGCCCCTTGAAGACGGGCGCGCACCCCGTACAGGAGCTCCGCCCTGCCTTCTCGCTCCCGAGCCGTATGATGTACGGCGGCGGGCGGGCCCATCGCCGTAACCGCCGTGACCACCCATGCGCGCATCACGCAACGGCGCCGAGCCACGAGGTTGCATGGAGCGCGCAGGACCGGATCCTCGGTAACCAGATTGCCCATATGAGGAGCCTCGGGGTGCGAGTGAGCGCGTACGCGACGAATCGCCATACGCCGGTCGCTGCGACGTACGAGGCTGGTACGCGCCCCTGCCAGAAGGCCGCCCTGTTCCCTGGGCCCCAGAGCCATAGGCGGAAGAGCTCCCACCGCGTCCATAACCACCGGAAGGTGCACCCTGACCGGCGCGCGGAAGAGAACGCTGCCGATAGGGATTACGCGAGACGCGGATGGGTTCGTGCCCAGAGTTCGCCTCCGAAACATACCCCGCCTGGGGAGGTCGCTGCGCGAAGCGGGAACCACCATCCAGCGCCATGAACCTCCCCGTGGGGTTTTCTGATCGCGCGCTCACGAAACCGGCAGCATCTTGAAAGTGGCCTCCCGAACGCGAGGTCTCGCGCTCGTACCGGTCGAGCTCATCGAAATACGCCCCCACGACGGTTCGCGGGTTCAAGCCCAAGAAGCGCGCATAACTCGAAATCATGCCCTGTGCATACCCGCGGGGCGGCATAGACGAGAAGTCGCCCTTCTCGAAAAACTCGATGATCTGAGGGCGAATCTTGATGGTATTAGCCACCTGCTGAATAGAGAGACCCATCTGGCGGCGCCGGTTAAGCAGCATGTCTCCGAACTGGGATGGCATCAGTAGCCTCCTAACCCATCGTCATCAGACATACGAGCTTCAAGGGCCTGAAGCTCGGCGAGCTCTTCCTCGTTGAGAAGAACCTCGCGAGGCTTCGATCCATCAGGCGGACCGACCACGCCCTTTTCCTCGAGCATGTCCATGATGCGGCCGGCGCGAGCATAGCCCACCTTGAGACGACGCTGCAAACCCGACGTCGATCCAAGGCGAGAATCAACAACGATGCGAGCGGCCTCCCAGATGAGCGGGTCGTCGTCAGAGTGGCCGGAAGAAGCGCCTCCACCGCCCGAAAGCGTAGCGGGCACCACAGCCGAAAGGATCTCTTCGTGGTATTCGGCCTCGCCCTGCTCCTTAACGAACTCGGTGACGGCAGCGATCTCCTCATCCGAGACGAAGCAGCCCTGGATGCGCTTCGGCTTGCCCCAATCGACCTTGCTGAAGAGCATATCGCCGTAGCCGGTGAGCTTCTCGGCACCGACCTGGTCGATGATCACACGCGAGTCGATACCCGTGGCCACGTTGAATGCGATGCGGTTGGTGATGTTTGCCTTGATGAGGCCCGTCACCACGTTTGAGCTGGGGCGCTGGGTAGCCACGATGAGGTGGATACCGGCAGCGCGACCGAGCTGGGCGATACGCACAATCGAGGCCTCGACGTCCTTGCCCGCGACCATCATGAGGTCGGAGAGCTCGTCGATGATGATGACGAGGTAGGGCATCTTAGCCGGCGGGTTGTCGTAGTGATCGAAGGCGCCCGAGGCCTGCTTCTCGTTGAAGGTCGATATCTTTCGCACGCCCACGCGCTCGAAGATCTTGAGTCGGCGCTCCATCTCGGACACAGCCCATTGCAGTGCACTCGCAGCCTGCTTGGGTTCGGTGACGACGGGTACGTAGAGGTGCGGCAGGCCGTTGTATCCAGCAAGCTCGACGCGCTTCGGGTCGACCATGATGAGGCGCACGTCCTCGGGATAGGTACGCATGAGGAGCGCCATCACGATCGAGTTGATCATGACGGACTTGCCAGAACCAGTGGTACCCGCGATGAGGAGGTGGGGCATCTTGGCGAGGTCAGCCACGATAGGCGACCCTTCAGCATCGCGACCGATGGCGAGCTCGAGCGGGCCGCCCTGCACGTAGGGCAGGACATCTCCCAAGTTCACATTCTGGCGCTTGCGGTTTGGAATCTCGATGCCCACGAGCGAGGTACCTGGGATGGGCGCGAAGATGCGCACGGACTGCGCCGCGAGCGAAAGGGCGATATCGTCCTCGAGGCTCGAGATACGACTTACGCGCTCGCCCTCGCCGGGCTGCACCTTGAACGTCGTGACCGTAGGACCGCTGATCCAGCCCACAACCTGCGAGTGGAGGTTAAACTCCTGCAGGGTCGACTGGAGCGACTCAGCCGTCTGGCGAAGCTCTTTATCAGAAGAGGCCGACGAAGCGGAATGGGGATTATGGCGAAGCATCGACAACGGCGGCAGCTTGCGCTCCCCATCGTCATCCTGAGGATCGGTATCAGCGCGCGCAGGCTCAGCAGCGGCCGCGACGGAAGCTGTGCCAGCACCCGACGAAGCGCCTTCACCTGTAGAGGACGCGCGCGGGTGCAGCAGGAAATCGGGAATGGGAGGCTGCGTTTCCCTGCCCTCGGCAGGAGAGGTAACGGCCTGAGCCGCCGCGGATACCCCCGTCTCGGCAGAAAGGTCGAAGAGAGGCTCATCGGAGCGATCGTCCCCCGACTCAAGGATTTCGGTCATACCTGCAAGGGAATAGGGATCGTCCACCGCTGAAGATGCGGCAGAAGCGTTCCCCGCAACTGCGTGCTCAGCAGACACGTGCTTATCCTCAATGGGAATAAGGCGCGTTTTGGCGGCCTCGGCTTTAAGCTGCTCCGAAACATCGACGAAGGGGTCCTCGTCAGGATCGTCCGGATCATCTGTGATGAGCGTCGTATTCGCGCGATCACCGATATAGGTGGTCTTCGCCGTGCCATCCTCATCGAAAAGCTTCTGTTGGCGACCAGCGGGCGCACCCTTTGGATTAGATTCGCGAACGGGAACCTCGGCATAGGGGTCGTCGCCCCATGGGCGCTCGTTGACCTCGACATGGCGGCGCGCTCGAAAGCCCTCGACGCGCTCGCGCACCGCGCTCGCAAAGCTCGAGATGGAAAAGCCTATGAGCACGGCGCCGGCAAGTGCGATGCCAACGAGCACGACCCCGGCGATGGGCTTACCGAGCGCGCCAGCAAGCACCGACGAAACCGCGAAGCCGACGTATCCGCCCGTAGCGGAAAGGCCCGCCTCGCTCACGGTAACGCCAAGCACCATGGGGTCGGGAAGCCCGACCAAGGCGATGAACGAGATAACCGCAACGAAGATGAGGAGCGCGCCGAGCGCGGTCTTCATCTTGAAGACTCCCTCGTCGCGGACGAAGACGAGCGCGGATACGAACAGGAGCGCAAGCGGCAAGACATAGCCACCCAGGCCGAAGCCTAGGTGATAGAAGCCGGCCACGGCCGCCGCAACCGGGGCGGTCGTGGGAGCAATCACCGCGATGAAGGACGCAACGGCAAAAACCGCCAGGACGACTCCCGAGATATCGCGCGCCGTGCCGCCCGTGAAAAGCGGCTCGGGAACGGGCTCGGGAGCTGCCTGCGCGTTCGCACGAAGCTTAGCCGCACCCTGCTTGGAAGCGGCCTTGCGCGATGCGCCCTTCTTCTGAGCGTTCTTCGATGTCGTCTGCCGAGACGCCACGCTAGACCTCCATGACCACGGGGATGATCATGGGACGCGTACGCGTACGGTTCCAGATGAAGTTGGACAGCGAGTCGCGGACCGCCTTGCGGAGCGCGCCCGTACCGTTACTCGTGTAATCGAAGGAGCCCTTATCGATCGCCTTCATGATGGAAGCAGAGGCATCGGAGCTGAACTCGTCATCGATGGTAAAGGACACGCCGCGGCTCGAGAACTCGATCGCGTCGATGCGCTTGCGCTTCATCGAGACGATGGCCACGACGGTCACCATGCCGTCGTTGGCAAGCTTCTGGCGGTCGCGGAGCACGATGGGATCGGTATCGCCGATGCGCAGGCCGTCGACGTACACGATGCCGCTCTCCACCTGCGGGCCGATCTTGACCTCGCCGCCGCGCATCTCGAGCGTGTCGCCGTTATCCACCACGAAGATGTGGTCGTCGCGCATGCCCATCTGGCGAGCGAGGTTGGCGTGCGCCCGAAGGTGCACCGCCTCGCCGTGGACGGGCATGAAGTAGCTCGGCTTGGCCATGGCGAGCATGAGCTTGAGCTCTTCCTGGCTACCGTGGCCAGAAACGTGCACGAGCCGGGTGGATTTGTCCACAACGGTGCACCCGAGCTTCGCCAGGCTGTTGATAACCTGCTGGACCGCCTTTTCGTTGCCGGGAACCGGCGTGGCGGAGATGATCACGGTGTCGCCGGAGTGGATGGAAAGCGTCTTGTGCTCCCCGTTCGCCATACGGGAGAGCGCGGAAAGCGGCTCGCCCTGGGAGCCCGTGCACATGACGACGATCTGGTCGTCAGGAATGCCGTTGAGCTCGTAGGCATCGAGGATGTCCTTCTCGTCGATGTTGAGGTACCCGAGCTCGCGCGCCACGCGCGTGTTGGTGAGCATGGAGCGGCCCGTCACAACGATCTTGCGCCCGCACTTCTTGGCAGCATCGCAAATCTGCTGCAAACGGTGGATATGGCTCGAGAACGAGGCAACGAACACGCGGCCCTTCGCGTTCTTGATGACCTCATTGAGCGTGGGGCCCACCGCCGCTTCGGACGGGGTGAACCCGGGGCGGTTGGCGTTGGTCGAGTCGGACATCAGAAGATCGATGCCCTGCTTAGCGAATTTGGTGATGGCAGCGTAGTTGGGCGTGACCCCGTCGATCGGTGTCTGATCGAGCTTGAAGTCGCCCGTATGCATGACCGTGCCCTGCGGCGACTTGATGTAGACGCCGAGCGCGCCGGGAATGGAGTGGGTCATCGAGAAGAAATCGATGGAGATGTTTCCCAGGTTCACATGGCTACCATCATGCACCTCGCGGAACTTCGGCGTCTTGATGCGAAACTCTGCAAGCTTGCCCTCGATGAAGCCGAGCGTGAGCTTGCTCGAGAAAATGGGCACCTTGTTGTTGAGGTCCTGCAGAAGATACGGAAGCGCACCCGTATGGTCCTCGTGACCGTGGGTCACGACGATACCGCGCAGCTTATCCTCGTTTTCCAGAACATAGGTGTAATCAGGCAGCACCAGGTCGATACCGGGCTGGGAGTCATCGGGGAACATGAGGCCGGCGTCGATGAGCACCATATCCGGGCCGCACTCGATGGCGGTCATATTCTTGCCGATTCCATCAAGACCACCCAAGGGAATGATGCGAAGGGGCGGATTCTTTTTTGCCATGAGCTCTATAAGCTCCTTTCATATCGCGTCTATAACAAAAACACGCGGGTCACCCCGCGATTACGTACACCATATCGGCACATAGGTGATGTTATTGTATCCATTCCCCACTCAATCGAGACCCGCTCCCCCGCACCCCACAGGAATAGCAGAGCGCGCTCCGCTCCATAGCCATTTAGGAATACCCCCGAAACAGATCGCACCTATACCTGCCAGACAATCCTGGTCGAAGCCGAGCGAGCGAAGCGACGCCCGAAAAGGTAAAGAGGCACTTGGCGCTTAAAAATACCCCGGTCAACGCCGGGCGAGCGAAGCGATGCCCGATACGACAAAAAGCCCCTCACCGCAACGAGCCTCTTCCCGACGCCGGTCGAGCGAAGCGATGCCCGCCCCCACAACGAGCCCGCCTCCGACCCGTGCACCTCCCACGCCGAGCGAGCGAAGCGATGCTCGTATCCGACAAAGGGCCCCCTCCATGCCGAACCCTTCCCCAAGCAACCCCGAAACGCAGGGCGCCCCGGTTTCCTCCTGAGCGATTCCGCAGCAATTCGGCATCGCCGAATTGCGAGGACCAGCGAAGGAGGAAACCGGGGCGCCCGATGGGAGCAGAACGGGTTACTTACTCGTGGTGCCGCCGCGGCGTGCGCTGCCCGTTATCGCCGGGTCGGCGCCGCGGACGCTCAGAGCGGTCGCGGGATTCGCGACGAGGACGGCCCTCCCCCGCCGCGTGCGCGGGAGCCTCGGGCTTATCAAGACGATCGAGCGAGATCTTGCCCTTCTCGTCCACCTCGATAACCTTGACCTTAACCTCGTCACCAACGTTGAGAACGTCTTCGACCTTGTTCACGCGACCCTGCGCCACGCGGCTGATGTGCAGGAGGCCGTCTTTGCCGGGCAGCAGGTTCACGAACGCGCCGAACTCCTTGATGGAGACCACGCGACCGGTGTACTCCTCGCCCACCTCGGGCACCTTGACGATGAGCTGAATGCGCTCGATGGCCTGATCGACCGACTCGCCCACGCCGCCAACGTAGACGGTGCCGTCCTCATGGACGTCAACCGAGGCTCCAGTCTCATCCTGGATGCCGCGGATGGTCTCGCCGCCCTTGCCGATGACGTCGCGGATGTTATCGACCGGAATCGTGATCGAGGTGATGCGCGGAGCAGTCGGGCGCGTCTCGGAAGCGGGCCCGGGGATGACCTCAAGCATCTTGCCAAGGATGAACGCGCGACCTTCTTTGGCCTGCTGGAGCGCCTGCTTCAGAATCTCGAAGGTGAGGCCGGTGGCCTTGTTGTCCATCTGGAGCGCCGTGATACCGCGCTCGGTACCGGTCACCTTGAAGTCCATGTCGCCGAGGAAGTCCTCGATGCCCTGGATATCGGAGAGGACGACGGTCTTGCCCTCCTCCTGGATAAGGCCCATGGCGATACCGGACACGGGGCGCTTGATGGGCACGCCGCCATCCATAAGCGCAAGGCAGCTCGCGCAGGTGGACGCCATCGAGGAGGAACCGTTGGACTCCATGACCTCGGAGACCACGCGAATGGCATAGGGGAACTCGTTCTCGTCCGGAAGCACCGGCAACAGCGCGCGCTCAGCGAGGTTGCCGTGGCCGATCTCGCGACGCTTAGGGCTGCCGATGCGGCCGGTCTCGCCCGTGCAGAAGGGCGGGAAGTTGTACTGATGCATATAGCGCTTGCCGTCGACAGGCTCGATGGTGTCGAGGCGCTGGGCCTCGTTGAGCATGCCGAGCGAGAGCACGGAGAGCACCTGGGTCTGGCCGCGCTGGAAGAGGCCGGAGCCATGTACGAGCGGCAGGTAGGAATCCTTCACCATGATCGGGCGAATCTCGTTGGCCGCACGCCCGTCCACGCGCTCAGCGGTCTCGACGACCATGGTGCGCATGGCCTTCTTCTCGAGCGCCTTGAGGTTCACCGGAATCTCACGCTCCCACAGGAGCTGCTCCTCCTCGGTGAACTCCGCCTTGATGGCATCCTTCAGGGCCTCGACCTTGGCGATACGGCTCTGCTTGTCAGCGTCCGCGAGGGCGGCGTACATCTCGTCATAGTGGGTGAAGATGCGCTCCTGCACCTCGGGCACCGGCTCGTCGAGCGGGTACTCCTTCGGCACGATGGGACCGTTTGCGCGCTCCCACTCCTCAACGAACTCGAGCTGGGCGTCACAGAACGCGCCGATGGCCTCCTGGCCGAACTCCATGGCGGCGAGCATGTCGTCCTCGGTGACCTCCTCGGCGCCGGCCTCCACCATGGAGATGAAATCGCGGGTGCCGGCAAGCTCGAGGTCGAGGTCGGAGTTCTCGCGCTCCTCATAGGTGGGGTTCACGATGAACTCGCCCGTCTCCTTATTGCGGCCGATGCGCACGCAGGCGAGCGGGCCCTCGAAGGGCACGCCACCAAGGGTGAGCGAGAGCGAAGCGCCCATGGTGCAAATGACATCGATGGGATTCACCTGGTCGGCCACAAGCGAGGTGGCAACGATCTGCACCTCGTTGCGGAAGCCGTCCGGGAAGCTCGGGCGGATGGGACGGTCGATCATGCGCGCGGTGAGGGTGGCCTTCTCGGTGGGACGGCCCTCGCGCTTGAGGTAGCCGCCCGGGATGCGGCCGGCAGCGTAGAGCTTCTCATTGAAGTCGACGGTGAGCGGGAAGAAATCGTAGTTCTTGCGCTCCTTGGAGACCACAACGGTCACGAGCGCGGTCGTGTCACCCTGCTTGACGAGGGTGGCGCCGGTAGCCTGCTTGGCAAGCTCACCGGATTCGAGCGTATAGGTCTTGCCATACAGCTCGAAGGTCTTGCTGACGAGAGTCATCTTTCTCCTTCATCTCCGCACGCCCCATTGCGTACGGGCTTCTTCGGGCCGGCATTGCGCCAGCGGTGTAGAGCCGAGATTTCGGCCCCTACATGAAAAGGAGCGCCGAAGCGCTCCTGCATGTACGACTTACTGAATGTTGTCGCGGATGCCGAGCTTCGCGATGAGCTCACGGTACTCGACGATGTCGTTCTTCTTGATGTAGGAAAGAAGACGACGACGGCGACCAACGATCATGAGCAGGCCGCGGCGGGTGTGGAAGTCCTTCGGGTGGGACTTCATGTGCTCGGTGAGCTCGCGGATGCGCTCGGTCGCGATGGCAACCTGAACCTTGGGGTTGCCGGTGTCCTGCGCGTTCTTGCCGAACTCGGCGGTGAGCTCCGCCTTGCGCTCCTTGGAGATGGTCATCTCTTCACCTTTCTTCCGGGCGGATCGCTCCGCCGCACATTCGCCTCGTGCTGGGTGGACGCCGGTGGAGCGCGCCACTAAGCTCGAGGTACCAACGGGCGATATACTACCACATCGCATGCCGGGGCGCCGCTACGCCTTTTGGCGGCATCACGGTATGCGCACAGTCTGCCATGCCCAGCTTCCCTCATCCATAATCGCTCTCCCAGCGAAAGGCGAATCAGATTCGCTCGCCATACCCTATCGCCCGGCAGAACTCTACACGCCGAGAAGAAACTCGAGCGCTCGCAGCCGACAGTCAAGATGCGTCGCTGCCCAAATATGGGCGAACGCAAGGAGCAGAGCAGCCGTAGGGGCATCGCACGGCGCCGCCGCAAGCTCATCGAAACGAAGCGAGATGAGCGATTGCAGCCACCCCACCGTGACGGCATCAAGCTCCTCCGCGCCGGGCACGTTACGGGCGCAGGAAGCGCACAGGAGGCCGCCGGCAGTTGCAGAGAAATACGTTACCGCCGGGTCGCCACATGCCACGCAGGCAGACCAATCTGGACGATAACCCAAATGGGAAAGGAGCTTAAACACGTACGCTGCAACGATGAGATCGAGATGAGCACCATCGAGCACACCGCACGAGCCTCCGAGCACCTGTTCCGCGCGAAGGGTGATCTGGTAGACGAACGGGTCCTCAGCGTCTTCGAAGCAGCATGCTTTCGCGACATCGGCAAGCGCGCTTGCAGCCGAGAGAAGCTCGTAGCTTGGTGCGGCACCGAGCGTCGCCTCGACGAGCGTCGCCTCAGCGACGACGTCGAGCGACCTGCCGTGGGCGAGCAGCAAGTCGACCTTGCAGCCAAGCTCGCAGCGCGCCGCCAACCGACTTCCCGGCTTTCGCGCGCCCTTGCCCACGGCGCGCAGCTGGCGCCCGTTCTCGGCAAGAAGCGTGAAGATAAGATCCGTCTCACGCAGCTTCGTCTTATCGAGCACGATTGCCAAAGTCCGATATGTCCTGCCGCCCGCCATGCGCACTCAGCTCCAGCCGCTTGCTTCGTCGCTATTCGTCGGCGGCGTAACCGAGTCGGCGAATCTCGCGGGCATCCTCGCGCCAATTCGGCTTGACGCGCACCTCGAGCTCAAGGAAGACCTTGCAGCCGAAGATTCGCTCGAGGTCGCGGCGGGCATCGATTCCGACATGTTTGAGCATCTCGCCCTTCTTGCCGATGATGATGCCCTTCTGCCCCTCCCGCTCGACGTAGATGACTGCATGAACATGGAGAACGCCGCGGCGCCGCTCCATGGAATCGCAGATGACCCCCACGGAATGCGGCACCTCTTCGCGCGTGCGCATCAAGAGCTTCTCGCGCACGAACTCAGCGACGATCGTATCGTCCGAAGCATCGGTAGACATGGTATCGGGGAACCATTTGGGGCCCTCGGGAAGATAGCTCGCGACCAAGTCGATGAAGGAGTCGACGTTGAACCGCTCGGTAGCGGAAAGCACGATCACGTCGTCGAACTCGCAGAGCTCGCGAGCCGCAGAGATCTGCTCGAGCACGCGCTCGGGCGAGGCGAGGTCGGCTTTAGTGAGTACGAGAATGCGCTTCGCAGGGCTCTTGGCAACGCGCTCTGCAACCCATGCGTCGCCGCGGCCGATGGGCTGCGACGCGTCAATGAGGAAGCACAGCACATCAACGTCTCCGAGCTCGGCGAGCGCGCTTTTGTTGAGCTCGCTTCCCAGGGAGTCATGCGGCTTATGGAGGCCCGGGGTATCAACGAAGACGATCTGGACCCCCTCGCGCCTGACCACCCCGCGCATACGGCGCCGCGTAGTCTGGGCAACCGGTGAGGTGATGGCCATCTTCGTGCCCATGCAGGCATTCATAAGAGTCGACTTGCCGGCGTTCGGGCGGCCTACCAGCGCAACAAAGCCGCTGCGAAAACCATCCTCGCTGGCAAAACCGTCGGGCTCGCTGCCAAGGTCGCTTACCATCGCATCGAGCTCGTCGTCGGTCATCCCCTCGAACGGATCGAATTCATCCATATCCACACTTCCATTCTCAAATTAGACATAGCCGAACGAGCCTGCGCAACCTCTGTTGCGAGCCCGCCCATCCTTACAGCATACCGAGAGCGCGCGCGAAGACGATGATCCCCACCACGGCCGCCGTGATGGAAAGCGTGAAGACGCTCGCCGCCGCGATGTCCTTAGCGCGTTTAGCGAGCGGATGAAGATCCTGCGTGGCAAGGTCGACGATCGCCTCAATCGAGGTATTCACCAGCTCGGCAAAAAGCACCAGTCCGATACAGAGCAGCACCAGCACCCACGAGAGTGCGTCGATCTTGAGCACCACGCCCGCGACGATGGCAAGCACGCCAACGAGAAGCTGGACCTTGATGTTGCGCTCCGTTGCCACCGCGGTACGAAAGCCCTCGATGGCATAGCCGAAGGAGCGAATAAACGTTGGGTGTTCGCGATTGCTACCAGGTATCACGTCAACCTCCCGTATCAGTCGTACTCATGGCGCGTCACCGGGCCGATGCGCACACCGGCGGGGTCGTCGCCCCTCAGAACGGCGAGCTCGCACAAAATGGCGAGTTCCCGCCCTTCCATCTCGGCCGCATCATCCTCGTTCATATGGTCATACCCCACAAGATGAAGCAGCCCATGCACCAGCATGAGCCGGCACTCCTCGACGGGCGTATTGCCGAAATCCCCAGCCTGCGCGGCAATGATCTCGGGGCACAGGATGACGTCCCCCAGCTCGAGGGGGTCTTGCTCCCCCGCGCCGTCGAGCCCGTCGCACTCGAATGAAAGGACGTCCGTGGGGGCATCGATGCCGCGCCAGGAAGCGTTGAGCGCGCGCATTTCCGCGGAACGAACGAAGGAGATGGAAACCTCCACGTCACTCGAGGGATCCACGCCCTCCGCTGCGAGAACGCTTTCGACCGCCTGCTCCATCTCTTCTGCCTGAAGCAGGGTATCCAAGCCGTCATCGTTAGAAATCAAGACCCTCATTTCCGGCCCTCCCGGGTGCGCGCGGCGCGATGCTGCCCGTCCTCACCCTGTTCATACGCATCGTAGGCCTCCACGATGCGCCCCACCAGGGCATGGCGAACCACGTCGCTGCGATCGAGGTGGATAAATGCTATGTCGTCCACGTCGCTGAGAATCCGTTCGATGTCGGAGAGACCACCCCGGCGGCCCATGAGGTCGCGCTGGGTCATATCGCCCGTGATGATGAACTTGGAGTTGAATCCCAAGCGCGTGAGGAACATCTTCATCTGCTCGGGCGTGGTGTTCTGCGCCTCATCAAGTACGACGAACGCATCGTTGAGGGTGCGCCCGCGCATATAGGCGAGCGGCGCGATCTCGATGATGCCCTGCTCGATGAGCTCGCCACCCCGCTCCATATCCGTCATATCGAAGAGTGCATCGAAAAGCGGCCTCACGTAGGGATCGATCTTCTCCTGAAGGGTTCCGGGCAGAAAGCCCAAGCTCTCCCCCGCCTCGACCACCGGGCGCGTAAGCACGATGCGACCCACCTCATGCCGTTTGAGGGCGGCCACGGCCATCGCCATAGCAAGATAGGTCTTTCCCGTTCCCGCAGGCCCCAAGCAGAACGTCACGGTGTTGCGACGGATGGCATCGATATAGCGCTTCTGCCCCACCGTCTTGGGCCGGATGGCCTTGCCGCGATACGTAAGGAGAATGTCGTCACGGAATCCAGAGAGGTCCATGACGCTTTCGCGAAGCGTCTGCATGGCGCGCTCGACCTCGGCCACGGAAGGAGTGTCCCCCGCGCGGGCCTCTTTGATGAGGAAGGTGAAGAGGCGCGTGAGCAACTCCACCTCCTCAGCCGATCCGGAAAGCGAGATCTGCCTGCCGCGCACCACGATTCGAGCACCCGTCCGCTCCTCGATGGCCCGAAGAACAGCGTCGCCACCGCCCATGATGCTGACGGGATCGACCTCATCGGGAATGCTGAGCTTGACGCTTGCGGTATCCATCAATCCCCTTTCGATGCAACGGGAGCGTTATCGAGTACGGACCGCCGGACGAACTCAGCTTTCACGAGCCCCGACGCGCTCACGTCCATGATAGCAACGTCGACGAGTGCGGGGGCCTCGATGCCCTCACGGTCAAGCCCGTCTACCTCGACGCGGTGGAACGAGGCGAGGGTGCCGCGCCTGCCCTGCTCGATAACCGCACGTTCACAGGTGCCGCACCTGCTCTGGGCGTCCACTCGCGCCATGCGCTCGGCAAGCTCGCGCATGCGCTGGGAGCGCTCGGCCATGATCTCGGGCGGCACCTGGTCGGGCATCGTGGCCGCCGGCGTGCCGGGACGGGCACTGTACCGGAACACGTGCATGCGCGAGAACCCCACGCGCTCGCAAAGTCCGAGGGAAGCCTCGAACTCCTCGTCGGTTTCACCCGGAAAGCCGACGATGACATCGCAGGAAAGCGCGACGGCGGGAACCTTTCGGCGAATGCGATTGCAGAGGTCCTCGAACTCCTCGGCGCGATACGGCCGCCCCATGCGCTCGAGCGTGGCGGTGCAGCCAGATTGGACGGGAAGATGCAGAAATGGAGCAATGCGCCCCCGGGACTCCGCGATGCGGTCGATGAGCCGGTCAGACACGTCCATGGGCTCAATAGACGAAAGGCGAATCTGCGGAATCGAGGTCTCGCGCAGAATGATACCGAGAAGCTCGTCGATCTCGACATGTTCGTCGTTCGCACTCGAGCCATCATAGGCACCGAGGTTGACACCGGTGAGCACCACCTCGGGAAGCCCCGCTTCCTCGACGTCGCGCACCTGTTCGAGTACGGCGTCGACGGGCACGGAGCGCTCGGGGCCGCGCGCCTTCCACACGATGCAGTACGTGCAGCGGTTGTTGCAACCGTCCTGGACCTTCACGCCCACGCGCGCCTGCCTGAACGCCGGCTCGCATGGCTCGCCATCGCCCCGCGCGCTCTCCTCAAGCCCGAGCAGCTTGAGGGCGCGCGAGACGACCTCGACCTTGGAGGGAACAACTGTGACTCGATCGGAGAGGTCTCGCAACACCTCTGGATGCAGCGACGCGGCGCAACCGGTAGCCACCACGAGCGGCTCGCGGGCACGACCCAGGGCATGGCGGACCGCTTTGCGGGTCTTCGCCTCGGCCTCCCCCGTCACCGCGCAGGTGTTGATAACGATAAGCTCAGCCTCGTCTGGATCGACGAGCGCGAAGCCCGCTTGCGAAAGATCGCGCTCCATGCGATCGGATTCAACTCGATTGACCCGGCACCCCAGGTTGATGACGGATACGAACGGATTGGCCACAACGCTCCTTACGCGTCAGGGGCTTACTGGTCAAGGATATCGTCGATGGCGTCACGAATGCGGTCGCCCATCGAGCGACGCGCGGTGTAGCTCTCGCCCATCGCATCGGCGTATTTCTCCAGATGCGACCGAGCCTCACCAGAAAGCTTTCGCGGAACGAGGATGCGCACCTGGCCGATCGCGCGCCCGCGCGAACCGCCGCCGCCCACGCGGGGCATGCCGAGCTCGGCGACCTCGACGGCATCGCCGTACTGAGTGCCAGCAGGGACCTCGAACGTGATGGTCTCATCGGGCATGATGCCGGGAACCTCGACGGTGCAGCCGAGCGCAGCCTGAGCGATGGAGACGTCGACCGCGCAGACGAGGTCGTCGCCGGAGCGCTGGAAGCGCTCGTGTTCGGCAACAGCGACGCTTACGAGCAGGTCGCCAGATGCCTCACCGCGGAACCCCGCCTCGCCATAGCCGCGCACGCGCAGCTGCTGCCCTGAAGAAACGCCGGCGGGAACGTTGATTTCGACCCTCTCGTGATTTGGCGTGCGACCCTGGCCGCCGCACATGTCGCAAGGATGGTCGATGACCGTTCCCTCGCCGTGGCAGTCCGGGCAAGGTGAAGACGATTGCATCTGACCGAAGATGGAACGCTGCACGGTAGTCACATAGCCGGTGCCATGGCAGCGCGGGCAGGTCGTCTCCTGAGCGCCGTCGGCAAGCCCGGAGCCCTGACAATCCTCGCAGGGGGCCAAGCGATCATACGTGACCGTCTTGGTGCATCCGAGCGCGGCTTCCTCGAGCGAGATGGTGAGCGAGATGGCCATGTCGCGGCCGCGCCGGCGAGCGGTGCGCCCGCCACGGCCCGAACGACCGCCTCCGCCGAAGAACGAGGAGAAGATGTCATCCATGCCCATGCCGCTGAAGATATCGCTGAAATCGACGTACCCGGAACCGCCGGGGCCATCGGGCGTTCCGAAGCGGTCGTAATTCGAACGCTTCTGCTCATCAGAAAGAACCGAATAGGCCTCGTTGACCTCTTTGAACTTCTGTTCGGCATCCGGGTCGTCGGAAACATCCGGGTGCACCTCGCGCGCCTTCTTCAGAAACGCGCGCTTGATCGTGCGCTGGTCGGCGTCACGATCGACGCCCAGGATCTCGTAATAATCTTTAGAGCTCGGCACTGTTGGAACCTTCCCCCATCTCATCCATCAGCACAGGTTTGGCTTGACCAGACCTCATGGTACCCCACGTCTCCGCAGGCTAAACGCGCTACGGGCGCACGTGCGTTACCAGAAATACATCGGTCGGTAATAGAGCCCCGAGGTGCAGCTCACGAACCAAAGGATGATGACCACATAGAACAACGCGTTCAAGAAGCCGTTGAGAAATGCCTTGAAGCCGCGTTTAAGCCATACCATCGACCGATGGCTGGGAACCTCGCGCAAAACCTGAACCAGACCGAAGACGAACGGAATGAGGCAGATGAGCGCGAAGAACGTCATCGCGCCTCCCAGTGCGGCGAGAAGAAGGAACGGCGCCGCCATGCCCATGATGTTGAAACCCCGCTGCGCCCTGCCGTCGAGTCGCTCTGCAGCGACGCGCGCACGGCCCACCAGGTCGCCCGCTGCAGCCCCGTTGGTGCCCGCATGGCCCATGCCGCGCACCCGCACGGTGTCGCCGTCGTGCATCCCGGCGGGAAACTCGATCACGGCCTCCGACATCACCTTGGTGCGACCGGAGCCTCCGCAATCGGGGCAAGGATCGTTGATGACCTTGCCCGAGCCGTTGCACTCAGGGCAGACCATCTGGAACACGCCGCCGCCGAAGAGGAACGACATGTCGACACCCATGGTGCCCGTACCGCCGCAGCTCGGGCAGACGTGCGCATGGTCCGAAGAAACCGAGCCGGAACCGTGGCAGTTGCCGCAGGGCTCGTACCGGCGGTACTTGACGCCCTTGCGCACGCCGTTCTTGACCTGATCGGGCGTGAGGTCGACATCGACCACCACATCCGCGCCCTCCTCGGGGTTGAATGCTTGCGCGCCCTGATGCGAACCGCGACGAGGCTCCGACCACATGCCGCCGAACGGGAAGCCGCCGAAGCCGCCGTAGTACCCGCCGCGACCCGAGGTGCCTCCCGCATACGGGCTCGACGCCTGACCGCCGCCATAAGCGGCATAAGGGTTGCCGGAACGCATGGCATCGTAACGCGCGCGCTTCTGCTCGTCGGAGAGCACCGCATAGGCCTCGGAAACCTCTTTGAACTTCTCCTCGGCGTCAGGCGCCTTGTTGACATCGGGGTGGAGCTTGCGCGCCTTCTGCTGGAACGCCTTCTGGATCTCTCGCTTGTCCGCGTCCTTGGAGACCCCGAGGATCGCGTAGTAGTCTTTTTCGTTCATGCTTGCCATGTGGCGGAAACCCTCTCTGTGGGCGCGCGTCGTTATAACGTGCGTAATTGTACCCAAAACACCTCGTCATGGTGCAATGGCAAGGAGGTGTGGAATTCACGTGGGGCGGCAGTGCCACGGTGCGCCGGCTAAGTTTCGGCGAGGCCCCACATGAGCCCGTAAAGCTCATTTCCCATGAGCCACCCGCGAGCGGTGGGCACGAGCGCGCCCGTTGCGGAGTCGACGCACGCAAGGCCCTCGGCAAGCGCCATCTCAACGACCTGATCGAAACGCGCACCAAAAAGGTCTTGAGCTCGACCGATGAGCTCCGGCGGCGCGCCTGCAGTCATGCGCATGGCGAGCATGAGATCCTCAGCGAGTGCCTCTCGCTCGCTCAGATATTCAAAATCGAAGGCACGGGCCCGGTCATCGGCTTGCACGAAGCGCGCACGGGCATCGCCTTGGCTGGGCGACGCCCCGGGAATGAACGATGTTGCATCGCAAAGCTCCCCGACGCTCAGCATGCTCGCCGCCGAGCGGCCAAGGCCCAGATAGCTCACGCCGCTCCAATATGCGATGTTATGACGGCATGCATGCCCCGGCCGCGCGTAGCTCGCCACCTCGTAGGGGTCAAGCCCGGCCCCTTCGCACAGAGACCGCGCGACCTCCATGCAATCGGCCTGGAAATCCTCGTCCGGAAGAAGCGAGGGGTTGCGCGCAACGCGATCGGCAAGCGGCGTCCCCGCTTCGACCGTGAGCGGGTAGACCGAGATGTGATCAGGATGGGCCGCGAGTGCCCGCTCGAGCGTACGGCGCCAGCTAGCCGCATGTTGCCCTGGAAGGCCGCACATGAGGTCGCACGATACGGAAAACCCCGCACGTCGCGCAAGCTCAATTGCCTCAAGCGCCACCGTTGCCGTATGGATGCGCCCGATGGCGGAAAGCTCGTCATCCTCAAGGCTCTGCACGCCGAGCGAGATGCGCGTCACGCCGGAAGCGGCAAGGCTTCCCGCAAGCTCCTCATGAAACGACTCGGGATTCGCCTCGCAGGTGAACTCCTCGGGCGCGCACCAGGCGCGCACGCGGCGGACGAGCCCGAGCAGGCGCTCTCCGAGCACGGTAGGCGTGCCCCCGCCGATATAGACCGTGCGCACCGAAGCGAGCGTGCCGCGGGCACCGAACTCGTCGATGCGACGCTCAAGAGCCGCAAGATAGCGGGTGGTCTCGCGCTTGAAGGCGGCGGGAGCAAGAGCGCACGTATCGAAGTCACAGTATGCGCAACGCGTGCGACAAAACGGAATATGCAGATACAGGGCCTCGACTGCCATCACGAGGCCTCGTCAGAGAGCCCATGGGGCCGAGCGGTCATGGCAGCTTCCAGAGGAACAACGTCCGCCTCGATCTCGTCGACCAACAGGCAGAAGTCCTCATAGGAGTCGCACTTCACCACGCGCCCACGCCATGCGGCAGCATGGGGCATGCCCTTGAGATACCAACTCGCGTACGTTCGCGCCCGCGCCATCGCACGCGGGACGAGCCTATGCGTCAAGCTCAAGTGCTCCCGCAGGGCATCGAGGCGCTCGCGATATGGGCGCTGGGGAACCGGCCTGCCCTCGCAAGCCAGGGCAAGTGCGTCTTCGAATATCCACGGGTTGCCATAGGAGCCGCGCGCGATGAACACGCCCTCCGCAGCGGTCTCTCGCAGCATGCGCACGGCGTCATCGGCGCAGAACACGTCGCCCGAGCCAATCACGGGGATGGACACGGCACGCGCGACCTCGTCTATGATCGACCAATCTGCCGAACCCGTGTAGAGCTGCGTCGCGCTCCTGCCATGCACCGCCACCGCAGCGGCGCCCGCGTCCTCGAGCATCTCGGCGAAAGCGGGCGCCACGCGATCCCCGGCGTGAAACCCGATGCGAATCTTCGCGGTAACGGGAACATGCGCGCGCGAAACCGCCGCTTTCATGATCGCCGAGGCGAGCAGCGGGCTATCCATGAGCGCAGAGCCCTCCCCCTTGGTTATGACCTTGCGGGCGGGGCACGCCATGTTGATATCGATGAGCGCGAGCTTCTCGCCCACGCGCTCCTCGACCGCCTCCACCGCGGACGCGAACTGCTCGGGCTTGCTCCCAAAGAGTTGCACGGCGATACTCGGCTCCTCATCGGCGGGAAGCACGAGTTCCCAGGTCCGCTCGCTCGCATACGCAAGACCCGCCACACTCACCATCTCGCTGTAAGCAAGGGGCGCACCGTGACGCCGCATCTGTATGCGATATGCAGCATCCGTCACGCCGGCCATAGGCGCCATCAAGAAGGGGCGTTCCGCCAAGCGAGCGCGAATAACATCGGGGTTGGACATCGGTCTCACCTTCACAACAAGATAGCTGCAGGGTCATTTTGGGACGTGTTTAAAACGCCCCATTCCATCATTTTGGGACGGGCTTCGTAACGCAGTACCGCGAGCGCACCGTCGGGCACATCCTAGAATGGCCTAAATGAGGCGTTTTAAACACGTCCCAAAATGACCCACTGACCCACAACCTAGTCTTCGACCTTGAGGATGGCGAGGAACGCTTCCTGGGGAACCTCGACCGAGCCGATAGCTTTCATGCGCTTCTTGCCCTCCTTCTGCTTCTCCAGGAGTTTTCGCTTGCGCGAGATATCGCCGCCATAGCATTTTGCGAGCACGTCCTTGCGGCGCGCCTTAACCGTAGACCGAGCGATGATCTTGTTGCCGATCGCACCCTGGATGGGGACCTCAAAGAGCTGACGGGGAATGATCTCCTTGAGCTTGTCGCAGAGCCCGCGCGCAAGGCCATAGGCCTTGTCCTTATGCACGATGAAGCTGAGGGCATCCACCTCATCGCCCGAAAGGAGGATGTCGAGTTTCACGAGCTCTGAGGGACGGTAGTCGGCGAACTCGTAATCGAGGCTCGCGTAGCCCTTGGTGCGGCTCTTGAGCTGATCGAAGAAGTCCAAGATGAGCTCAGCGAGCGGAATATCGAAGCGCATCTCAACCGACTTCTGCGAGAGGTGGATCATGTCGGTCATGATGCCGCGATGCTCGATCGAGAGCTGCATGACAGCACCCGTGTATTCGGGGGGCACGATAACCTTGGCCTTGAGATACGGCTCCTCGATATGGTCGATGCGCGTCACGTCGGGCAGGTCCTGGGGGCTGCGCACCTCGAGCATGGTACCGTCGGTCTTATAGACGTGGTAGTCCACGGAAGGCGAAGTCGCGATGAGGTCGAGGTCGAACTCCCGCTCCAAGCGCTCCTTCACGACCTCCATGTGCAGCAAGCCCAGGAAACCGACGCGGAATCCAAAACCGAGCGCTACAGAGGTCTCGGGGCTCCAGGTGAGCGAGGGGTCGTTGACATGGAGCTTCTCGAGCGCGTCGCGCAGGTTTTCGTAATCCTTGTTGTCGATGGGGAAGATTCCCGTGTACACCATGGGCTTGGCCTCGCGATAGCCAGGGAGCGGCTCGGCCGTGGGGCGAAGCGCACCTGTGAGGGTATCGCCCACGCGCACCGCCTCCGGATCTTTAAGGCCCGTCACCACGAAACCGACCTCGCCCACGGAGAGCTCGTCTACAAGCGTCTCGGCCGGGCGCTTCACGCCTACGCCGTCAACGAGGAACGCATGCCCCGCCTGCATCATCTGAAGCTGGTCGCCCTTCTTGATGCCTCCGTCGAAGACACGCACCGTAGCAACGACGCCACGGTACTCGTCGAAGTACGAATCCAAGATGAGCGCCTTGAGCGGAGCCGACGGGTCACCCTGAGGGGGCGAGATCAAAAAGACGATCGCTTCGAGCAGGTCATGGATGCCCTCGCCTGTCTTGCCGGAAACGCACACCGCATCGTCGGCGGGGATGGCAAGCTCATCCTCGATCTCGAGCTTGACCTCATCCGGATGCGCAGACGGTAGGTCGATCTTGTTGATGGCGGGGACGATATCGAGGTCAGCGTTCATGGCAAGGTTAGCGTTTGAGACGGTCTGCGCCTCGACGCCCTGCGTCGCATCGACGACGAGCACGGCACCTTCGCAGGCGGCAAGCGAACGCGAGACCTCGTAGGTGAAGTCAACGTGGCCCGGCGTGTCGATGAGGTTGAACTGATAGGTCTCCCCATCGTCTGCCGTGTACATAACGCGGACGGCATTCGACTTGATGGTGATGCCGCGCTCGCGCTCGATATCCATGGTGTCGAGCAGCTGAGCCTCCATATCGCGCTCCTCGACGGTGTTCGTGAGCTCGAGGATGCGGTCCGATATGGTGGACTTGCCGTGGTCGATGTGCGCAACGATGGAGAAGTTGCGGATGTGAGAGGTATCTGTCGTATTCATGAGCGTCATTGTACTGGATTTGCCTGCCTCATGGCACGACATTGCCAGCCGTTCCACCCTTTCCCCCACGAAGCACCCGCAAAGAAAAAGCCCGCTACGAGAGCGGGCTTTACAAGCAATGATGTGAAGATGCTCTAGTTGAGCGTGTTCACGAGCTTCTGGACACCGGACTTGCGGTTCGAAGCCTGGTTCTTGTGGATGATGCCCTTGGCAGCAGCCTGATCGAGGCGCTTGTAGGCACGGGACGCAGCAACCTTGGCGGCGTCGGCATCGCCCTGCTCGACGGCCTCGTGAACGTGCTTAACGAGCGTCTTGAGCTCAGAGCGCACAGCGCGGTTGCGCATACGGGCCTTCTCGGCGGTGCGGATACGCTTCTTCTGCGATTTGATGTTAGCCACTTTGCAGAGTTCCTTTCGAGTTCCTAGTTCTAAAGTATCGCCATATGATCAGGCCTCTGAGACACGATTGAGGTCACGAAGACGCAGTTTACCACGAAGGCACAGGTAAGTGAAGTGTTGAAGCTGTGAAAATACCATGTGGAGCACCCTATGCTGCATGGCGTGCTACCGATGCGACGGCTTGGAGGCGATCCGAGCGATCCACGCCGTAAACGCGACAACGGAATCACGCGACCCTTTAAGAGCTGTCTCGACGTCTTCCGCGGCCCGAAGGGCATCGACAAGCTCCTGCATCGAGAACCCGCGAGCCCACGATATATGGTGCTTGACCTGCCAGTCCTTTACTCCGAGCGTCTGTGCGAGCTGGCGGCCCTGGCCACGTGCGTCGAGCGCCTTGGCGGTGATGAGCTCACGTAGGCGCGTGAGCATGAGCGAAAACAGGCGGACCTCGCTTCGAGGCGTCAAAAGCCGATACAGCTCAAGGGCGCGCACAGGGTTGCGAGCACTCACCGCATCGAGAAAATCCCATGGCTTTACCTCGGCGGTGCGCACCACGAATTGCTCAACATCCTCGCGTTCGATCTCGGGTTCCCCGATCATCGATGCGAGCTTCCGCAACTCGTTGTCAAGCATGCGCGTCGACTCGCCAACACGAGATACGAGCTCCTCTGCCGCCGCTAGCGATATGGTCTTGCCGTGCCGGCGCGCCATCCCCTGCACCTGCTTGGGCAACTCCCAGCGCTTCTTGCTCGAGCAATCGATCACCGCCTTTGCCCCGAGCTTCGCAATCGCCTTATAGAGCCGCGTGTTCTTCGCAAGAGAGGCCGCGATCACCAGGCAGACGGTATCGGTTGAGGGATTCGTGAAATATGAGACGAGCGCCTCGCTCGTAGCCTTGGGCAGCCGGTCGCATCCGTCGAGCACGACGAGGCGGAAATCGGCTCCCATCGGCAAGGTGTTGAGCGATGCAAGCACCTCATCGGGATCCTGCTCCTTCGTCATGTCCCTACGGTCGAAATTGAAGTCGGCCATACCGCTCGCCTCAAGGCGCTTCCTCAGGCGGGCGACAGCGGTATCGCGCTTGACCTCGTCGGGCCCAACGATAAGATAGCCAGGCAGCAGCGTTGCTTCCGGCATAGAAACCTCCATGAGAGACGTCTGAACCATCCACTCCTGTATCGATGCCAGTATTCTAACCGCTTTCGCCGCATTCCCCACTTTCAATGGTTGATCGCATCGTCACCGCTCGGTGCTCACGCTGAAGCCGCCTTGGTCAGGACGAACGGTCACATCGCCCACATCGATGGTGCAAAGGAATCGCGCCCCGGAGGCCTCCACGGCATCGATGCACTCCTTGGTAGGATGCCCATAGCTATTGCCCTCCCCGGCGCTCGCGATCGCAAGCTCAGGTCGCATTTGCGCCATCAGCGCTGCGTCAACGGAGGCAGCAGACCCGTGATGCCCCAACTTGAGGACATCGATATCCCCCACGCGCGCGGCATAGCGTTCTTCCTGCGCAATCTCGGTATCCCCCGCGAGCAACATGTCGAGCGCGCAACCACCGGAATCGTAACTCACGGCGAGCGCAACGGAATCTTCGTTATCTGAACCCTCCACAGGGCCCTCGGGCCAGACCATGGTGCAGGCAAAGCCTCCGACGGAGAGCGCGTCGCCTTCACTCAGCTCGACGACTTCAGGCATATCGAGACCAGCAAGCTCTTCTGGCATAGCGTCGAGCGCTCCTTCTGCCACGACGACGCGGGAGACGGAGACGCTTGCGAGCACGTCTTCCAAACCGCCGTAATGATCGAGATCCCAATGGGTGATAACGACGGCATCGAGCTGGAACACGCTGTTGCGTGCCAGCGCATCTGCAACCTCGCTGTCAACGCCGGCATCGACGAGTATAGCCGCCGACCCTTCGCGCACCAAAATGGCATCGGCCTGCCCCACATCGAGCACAGTCACCGATGCGGGCGCGAAAAGGGTCCAGCGAACCAAGTGCATCGCAAGCGCGCCCGGTATTGCCGCGCATACGACGGCTACCTGCCATCGGCTTGCATCCAACCATGCCGCGTATACCACGCACGCTGCGAGGTAGGGCAGCGCCGTAGCGGGCGAAGCAGCCATAGCGATCGATGCGTAGGGAAAACCAGCGAACGCTTGCGCCCCGAACACCGATATCGAAGCGAGCGCATCGGCGGGAGCGAGCAGAACATCAGCGAGCGGTCCTACTATCGCTGCGAGGGGAACCGACACGAGCCCCACAACAAGCAGCGCGCTCATAACGGGACCCAGCACGAGGTTCACGAGAGGAGCCACGATCGAGCACGTGCCAAAGATCGGAATCGTGATGGGAAGCGTCCCCCATTGGGCACATAGGGTAAGCGACAGCGGCTCGGCAATCGGCCGCGGCATGCCAAGACGGAGGAGCAGATACGAGAGATATCGATAGAACAGCTGGATGAAAAGAACGCTCACCGCCGAGAGCTGGAATCCAACATCGAACACAACCCCGGCGTCGCGCGCAACGAGCGCCATAGTCGTCAAGGCAAGAGCCGAGATGCCGTGCCCGCGGCGTTCGCCCCATGATGCGACGAGGGTAAGCCCCACCATGATGAGCGAGCGAACGGCGGACGCAGATCCACCGGTCAATATAACGTAGGAGCTCATGAGGAGCACGAGGAGCAGATACCGCGTTCGCAAGCGCGCGCCAACGAACGCAAGGAAAACCTGTGCGAGCGATGTAACCAGAGCAAGATGGCTGCCAGACACGGCAACAAGATGAGAGGTTCCGGTTCGCGCAAACGCCTCTGATGCGCTCGCTTGATCTAGCTCCGTCGTTCGCCCGCACACGATTCCCGCGACGAGAGCGCGGGCCTGACTCGCATCGGGCTGTATGACATCGAGCATGCGCGCACGCAGCGCCTCGATAGGGCCGATTGCGCTCGGCTCTGAGTCGACGATTCGAACTGCAGAGACCCGGGCAACCTCCCCGGCCATGTACCGGCTCCTCCCCCAAGCAGAATCGGGGAGACTACCCACCCTCCCTACGAGACGGAGACGCGTTCCATCCTCATAGGCGCTATCGGCATCGAGTCGCACGCGCCCCAGCGCCGCCCCTTCAGCACTCATCACGCGCGCTGTATACTGGACACCGTACGAAGAAATAGACGGATCGCCCTCTATCTCAAAGACGCACGCGCTGGCAACGATGTTCTCCATACGCTCATGGGCGCTCGTGCGCCACATCGTTCCCAGCGTCGCAGACGCCGCACCGAGCACGATCCCGATGCCGAGCCACTTTGCCCACCGCCGCATCCGTTCACCCCAAAACCGTCGCACGAAGATGCATAGGATGCCCACCGCACATGAAACCGCAAGCATGGCGAACGTGGTTTGGCCCGGCACCCCGGAGTCAGAGGCGATATACGAGCGCCAACCGAACTCGAGACCCAGCGCGGCCGCAACCAGAGCGCCCGCCGCCCCCGCCGCCGCAGGAGGAAGGTACGGCCTTGGAGGAAACTCCGGAGCATCCGATGTTGTAAAGGCGCGCCTCATATGCAAATGAGGGACGAGAGCTTCTCGAACTTCTTCTCGCCGATACCGCTCACGCGCATAAGGTCCTCCGGTGAGGTGAAGGGCCCGTTCTCCGTCCGATCATCGATGATCGCTTGAGCAGTGGCCGGCCCGATGCCAGGGAGCCCGTCCAGTTCCTCGAGCGTCGCAGCGTTGATATTGACGAGAGCATTCGAAGAGGCACCCGCCTGGCTGCTGCTCGCTGCCGCCGAGGCCGTCGAACCATCTCCCGAGGAGGATCCGGCCGCTGCGGCCGAACCAGTGACGGGCACGTATATCTTGGAGCCATCGGCTACCTCGGCTGCCTGGTTAAGCGAGGTGGTGTCGGCATCTGGGGAAAGGCCGCCAGCCGCAGCGATCGCGTCGGCAACACGGGCACCCTGTTCGAGCTCGTATACGCCAGGTGCCGTCACAGCCCCATCCACATCAACGATGACCATATCATCTGGCTCGGCAGCGTCCGACTCGGTCTCCCCAGCAAGTTTGTCGCCCGAGGATCCACCTGTCTTGCCGGAATCGACCGCCCCCTCGGCGCGTTGCAAGCGCTCGATCGTAAAGCTTTCTCCGCTCGCAAGGGTCGTCCCAGCTACCGCAAGACCTGCCACCGCTGCGACGAGCAATACGCAAAGCGCAGCGAAAGCGCCATGATGACGCATGGAGCTCAGGCGACGGGAAATCCGGACGAAAACGCTTTCACGTACCCGCTGTGCCATATCCACCACCTCATGGCACATCGTCCCACCTCCCGCCCCGGAGGTGCCGAGAAACCTACACTCCTCGCTTGCAAGCTGACAAATTGCCATGCTCGTTCTAAACGCCCCGATGTTGTTCAGCACCGCTTTGATGCATCAACACGTACATGCAAAGCGGGCTGCGTTTGGATTCGCAGCCCGCTTCAAAAAGATATGCAATACCTCATCGAATTGATGCACTACCAAGACCTGGCCACACCCCAGCCATCCGGCGCTTCAAGCTGCCTTGAAACGACACGGACAGGCTTGGCCGCCGGCACCCCCCCTTTTACGAGGAAGACTCATCCTCACGCGGACGCCTCTCTGCAAAGGGGGCGGGCGCAAGCTCCTCATGGCGCTCACGGAACCTGCGAGGACGCCGGTATGAGGCGCTTTCAAAGTCGACGTATTCGACCGAAGCAACCAGGCGGTCGATCATCTCATCGTGGTCGAAGGCCTCCCACGCTTCATGCACCTCGTCAATGCGCGCATGGGTCTCGGGTGCGCGCGGCATGAAGAGGGTGCAGCAGTCTGGCGCGGTTTCGCACGAGATATCGTAAGTACCGATTTGTTCAGCGCGCTCGATGATCTCCTGCTTGTCCGAACCGATGAGCGGGCGGAGCACCGGCAGCGTCACCACCTCGTTGACAGCAGCGATGTTCTCGAGCGTCTGCGACGCGACCTGGCCGAGCGATTCGCCCGTCACGATCGCCTTGGCACCTTCGATGCGCGCGATGCGCTCAGCGACCGCGTACATGATGCGGCGATACATGATGACCCGAAGTTTCCCGGGGCATTTGATTGATATCTCGCGCTGGGCATCGCCGAACGGGACCACGTAGAGCCTCCCGATCTGCACCGACGGGGCCAGCGCACGGATAATGTCCTGGCAAAGGTACTCGCTGGTATCGGCTGTCTGCGGTCGCCCGGAAAAATGAACCGGAACGCAGACGGCTCCGCGACGGGAAAGAAGCCACGTCGCCACCGGTGAATCGATGCCCGAAGAGAGCAGCGTCACCACCTTACCGGCGCTTCCAACAGGAAGCCCACCCACGCCGCGCTCAGAGCGCGCATAGACGTAGACGCTCCCCTGCACGACGAGCACGTGAACGACGACGTCGGGATGATGCATTTGGACGCGCTTCTGAGGGAACGCTCCACAAAGCACCTCGCCCACCTGCGCGTTGAGCTCGAGCGAGCCGAGGGCGTAGTCGGTATTCGACCTCTTGGCTGCAACCTTGAAACTCTCGAATTCACCCGCCTCGCGAAGTGCCAAGACCGCGGCCCGGCAGTACTCATCGGGATCGCGGTTGGTATGGAAGGCGAGCGATACCCGGGCGACGCCGGGGACGCGGCGAATCACGTCGAAGGCCCGCTCGGCCTCTCCCGGTACGGAAAAGGTCACGAGAATATGGCCAGAGATGCGGGTGCAGCTCGCCAACGAAAAGGCGGCACAGGCCGCCTTGATGGAATCGATGAGGATGCGCTCAAAATGAGCCCGGTTCTTACCCTTCAGACCGACTTCGTGGTAATGAACGAGGCAAACGCGGCTCGCCATTCGCTAGTCCGAAAGCGAAATCGACTGATAGGCCGTCGGCTGATGGCCCAGCGCATCATGATACTTCTCGTGGTCGAAGGAGATATCGCCGTTCACGATCTCCTCCATGGCCATGGAGATGGTGTCCTTGCCGGAAAGGGCGATCGTGATGTCGTCCACATCCTGAACGGCAAGAACGCGGCTGTGCTGGCCGCGGAGCATGTTGTTGATATCGCACGCGCGCTTAGACGCGAGCGAGGCGAGAAGGAACCGGTTGTTATCGGTCTTCTCGAGCAGATCATCGATATGAGGCTTAACGACAGACACGGGACCTCAGTTCCTTTCATACTTCTCGATGATGCCGACGAGCTCGGAGGTGGCACGATCGAGGTCGTCGTTGACGATGACCTCATCGTATCGATCCGCAAGCTCAAGTTCCTGGCGAGCGTTTGCGAGGCGCAGCTCAAGCGACTCGGCAGACTCGGTTCCACGGTGAACCAAACGCTCGCGCAGAACATCGAGCGACGGCGGCTTGATGAACACGAGCACGGCATCGGGGTAGTGCTCGCGAACCTGCAAAGCGCCCTGGACATCGATTTCTAGGATGAGCGATGAACCAGAAGCGAGGTTGCGCTCAACCTCGCTCGCAAGCGTACCGTAGCAATGGCCATGAACGTGAGCCCATTCCACGAACTCCCCCGCCTGCACCTTGCGGTCGAACTCATCCTGCGAGAGAAAATAATAGCTCTTGCCGTCCACCTCACCCGCGCGCGGGGAACGCGTGGTAGCGGAAACCGTCAGGCCCAGGCGGGGCAACCGGTCACGCACCAACGCGACCATGGTACCCTTGCCCGCGCCTGACGGCCCGGAAACAACAAAGAGCTTTGCTACGCTGCAGCCCACTATTTGGTGAGCGCCTCGAGGAGCTGCTCGCGCTGACGGACGCCGAGGCCCTGAACGCGACGAGTAGCGGAGATGCCCAGCTCGTCCATAATCTTGGCGGCCTTGGCCTTGCCATAGCCGGGGAGCGACTCGATGAGGGTGGAGACCTTCATGCGGGACGCGATGGGATCATCGGAGTTCAGGACGGACTCGAGGGAAACCTCGCCCTTCTTGATCTTCTCACGAAGCTCGGCACGGGCGTGACGGGCCGCAGCGGCCTTCTCGAGAGCGGCCTTGCGCTGCTCGTCAGTGAGCTGGGGAAGCGCCATTAGAACCTCCTAGTAGTTAGGTTTCGACAACAAACGATTCGACGCATGCCGGTTTACCTCAGGAAATGATGACCGGCGATAAGTCCATTGCGATAGGTTAGTCGATACTGCTGCAAAGTTCAAGGGAATCAACCGAAAGTTTGTGGCCGTAAGCTGGTAATTCACAGAACGACCTCGAACGATGGCGGCATCGCAAGGGGCGGCAAGCGCTGGTTTACGCGCACATGAGGGTGCCGCCCCGTTCAGAAAACGATCTCTATGCGTCGCGCACAAGCTCTTCTACGATTGCCTCGTACGACGCCACGGGATCTAGGGCCCCTGTGATGGGACGACCGATGACCAGGTGGCTTGCGCCCGCGGAGATTGCCGCTGCGGGCGTGGCTACGCGGCTCTGATCGCCGAGCTCGGCACCGGCGGGGCGAACACCAGGGGTCACGATGAGCGCATCGGGACCCAGAAGCTCGCGCATCTCGGCAGCCTCGCGCGGCGAGCACACGATGCCATCGATGCCGCTCCCCTTTGCGAGCGCCGCAAGACGAGCGGCTTCATCCGCAATCGGGCAGGTGAGCCCAATCTCATCCATAGCAGCCTCGTCCATGCTCGTGAGCACCGTGATAGCGACGAGCTTAGCGCGCTCGGCACCCATCGCCTCAGCCGCCTCCCCAGCGCCCTCGCGCGCCGCTTTGAGCATGGCACCGGCACCCAGGCCATGCACGGATAGAAGGTCCGCGCCCGCGCCAGCCGCAGAGCGCGCGGCCCCGCGCACCTGATGCGGAATATCGTGGAATTTAAGGTCGAGGAACACCTTGAACCCGCGCTCCTTGAATTCCCGCACGATCGAGGGGCCTTCGGCATAATAGAGCGTCATGCCCACCTTGAGCCACTTGGCATGCCCGGAGAGGGCATCCGCCAGCGAAAGCGCCTCCTCGCGGTCGCAATCGAGGGCTACAATCACGCGCTCGCGTGCCTCAGCATCTAGCATTCGAAGGCTCCGATCAGCTCGTTGATGCTCGAGACGCCCTGGGACTCGGCCCACTCCTCGAGCTCATGCAGGATACGGACGGAAGCGGCGGGATCGACGAAGCTCGCCATGCCGACTGCGACTGAGGTCGCTCCCGCCAGGATGAACTCAGCGGCATCCTCACCGGTCATCACGCCGCCGACGCCGCAAACCGGGATATCGACCGCCTGGCAGACCTCCCACACCATGCGGACCGCGATGGGGTGCAGCAAGGGGCCGGAGAGGCCGCCGGTCGGCCGGCTGATCTTTGAGCGGCGCGTGTGCACGTCGATCGCCATGCCAGGAATGGAGTTGATGACGGTAAGGCCGTCGGCACCCTCCGCCTCGAGGGCACGGGCGATTTCGGGCAGACGCACGGGAGCCATCTTGACGAGAAGCGGCTTCTTGGTCACCGGGCGGCACGCGCGCATGACCTCGGCAGCGCCCTCAGGCGTAGAGCCCATGGCAGCGCCGCCGGCGGAGATGTTCGGACAGCTCACGTTGATCTCGAACGCCGCGGCCCACGGGCAGAGCTCATCGAAGAGCTCGAGCGCAGCCACGTACTCCTCGACGGAATGGCCGGCTACCTGGCAGATGACCGCGGTACCTTTATCTGTGAGGTCGGCGAGATACGGACCCGACTCCTCGGCGAACGCGCGAACGCCCGGGTTCTGCAGGCCCACGGAGTTCATCATGCCTCCGGGCACCTCAGTCATGCGAGGCTTGGGATTGCCAGGCCACGGCTCCGCCGCACAGCCCTTCGTGGTGATGGCGCCCAGTTCGGACACATCCATGAAGTTCATGAACTGCCAGCCCTGGCCAAAGGTGCCGGCAGCGGTGTTGATGGGGTTCTTGAGCTTGATGCCGGCGAAATCGACGGCCATGGATACCTTGCCCATTACCACACGACCTCCTCTGCATTGAAGACGGGGCCGCACATGCAGGCGCCCTTCATACCGCTCGTCGTCTCGACCGCGCAGGTGCTGCAGGCACCGAAGCCGCAGCTCATCATGCGCTCAAGCGAGACCTCACACGGAACGCCCGCCTTTGCGGCAGCAGCGGCAACCTTAGCCATCATGGGCTCGGGGCCGCAAGCCGCCACATAGTCGAACTCCCCGCCCTCGAGCTCAAGCACCTGCTCAGCTGCGGCGGTGCAGAAGCCATGATAGCCGTAGGAACCATCGTCGGTAGCAACCGAAATGACAGGGGCCCCAGCCGCCTCGAATTCGTCTTCGCCCACAAGGCAACCCTTCGAGGCCGCACCGATGCTCACGGTGTAAGGAATGCCCCGAGCGGCGAGCTCGCGTGCCAGGCAGAGCACCGGCGGCACGCCGATACCGCCCGCCACGAGCAGGGCGCGGCGGCAGCCCTCGGGAATCGTCCAGCCGTTGCCGCCAGGGCCCAAAAGGTCAGTCTTGGCACCCGGCTTCATCTGTGAGAGGCGCTCGGTACCATCGCCCACCACGGCATACCAGATCTCGACGGTACCGGCCTCAGCATCGGCCGAGGCATAGCTGAGCGGGATGCGCAGCAAGCTCATGGCGTTGCCGGGAACCGCGATGTTCACGAACTGGCCGGGCTTAATGGTCTGCGCCAGCTTCGGCGCATTGATAACGAGCGCGTACACGCCGTCGGCGATGGGCTCGTTTGACACGACGGTCACATCGTGCATCCGAGCCGGTGAAGGTGTTGGCATAAGGCTCCTCTCGACGAGCAGGTGCTAGCTGCGTGGCAGCGTCATTCCTATTGTAGGAGAAACTGACGATGGGGACGGGTTCATATGGCAGAACCCGCCCCCATCACGTGCGACGGGCCATGCACGACCCATCAACGTAGCGTTTTTAGCAAACGACGCCGTCGGCGAGTTTGCGCACGCCGGCAACGAAGACGTACGAAGCGCAGCCGGTGAGCTCGGCACCCTCGAAGGCGCAGTTCACAGCCTTGGACTCATAGCCCTCGGCGCCCACGGTCCAGGTGGCCTCGGGATCGATGACGGTAAGGTCGGCGATGGAGCCCGCCTCGACCTTGACGGGGTCCAGGCCCAGGATCTCGCGCGGCTTCACGGCCATGAGCTCGACCATGCGGCCGAGGTCGATCTTCTCAGTCTTCACGAGATTCGTGAGCACGAGGCCGAGCGCGCACTCGATGCCGGTGGTGCCGAAGGGCGCCAGCTCGAACTCACGCGCCTTCTCCCACTCGGCGTGCGGGGCGTGGTCGGTCGCGATAGCGTCCACGGTACCGTCGATGACACCCTGGATGAGCGCCTCCGCATCCGCGGCGGTGCGCAGCGGCGGGTTCATCTTGAGGCGGGTGTCATAGGTGCCGTCGAGCGCATCCTCGGTAAGGAAGAGATGGTGCGGCGTGACCTCGCAGGTCACGGGCAGGCCCTCCGCCTTGGCGGCGCGCACGAGCTCAAGACCGCGCGCGGTGGAGATGTGCTGGATGTGGAGCTTCGCACCGGTGAGGCGCGCAAGCGCGATGTCGCGAGCGATCTGCAGCTCCTCGCCCTCCGCGGGCCAGCCGAGAAGCCCCAGGCGGGTGGAGACGACGCCCTCGTTCACCTGGCCGTCGCCCACGAGGTCCTCGTCCTGGCAATGGGAGAGGAAGGTCTTGTTGAACATCTTGCCGTAGTCCATGCAGCGGCGCATCATGCCCGCGCCCTGGATGCCGCGGCCGTCGTCGGTGAAGGCGACGGCGCCGTGCGCCACCATATCGCCCATCTCGGCGATGATCTCGCCCTTGAGGCCCTTGGAGCAAGCGCCCGCCGGGTACACGTGGCAATGGCCCTCGCGGGCGGCCACGGACTTCACGTACTCGACCACGGTGCCGTTATCGGTCACAGGATCGGTATTGGGCATAGAGCAGACGCCGGTGAAGCCGCCTTTCACAGCGGCACGGGTCTCGCTCTCGATGGTGCCCTTGTGTTCGTAGCCGGGCTCGCGCAGGTGCACGTGCATGTCCACGAGGCCGGGAATGAGATACTTACCAGTAAGATCGATAACCTCGCAGCCGTCATCTGCAAGATTGACGTCCACTTCGGCGATCTTATCGCCCTCGATTTTCACATCAAGGCGCATAGATGTGTTGACCTGGGGATCGATAACATATCCGTTCTTAAGCAGCAAGGCCATTATCGGCACCTCCAAGCAGCAGATACAGGGCAGCCATGCGCACGCAGATACCCGCGTACACCTGGTCGAGAATCACGGAGCGCTCCGGATGGTCGGCCATATAGGAATCGAACTCCACGCCGCGGTTGATGGGACCGGGGTGGCAGATGATCGCATCGGGCTTCATGAGCTTCTCGCGCTTCTTGGTAAGACCGAAGAGCTCATGGTACTCGCGCAGGCTCGGGAAGGGCGCACCCTCCAAGCGCTCGCGCTGGATGCGAAGCATGTAGACCACGTCGAGCTCGGGCAGGACGTCGTCCAGGCAATAGCTAACATGGTCGGCGCCGAGCACCTCGGGCGCTGCAGGGATGAGCGTGCCGGGGGCAACGACCGTGACCTCGGCGCCCATGATCTTGAGCGCAGGAATGAGCGAACCGCAGACGCGCGAGTGGGCAATGTCGCCCACGATGCCCACCTTGAGGCCGTTGAAGTCCTGCTTGCGCTCCCAAATGGAATACAGGTCGAGCAGGGCCTGGGTAGGATGGCCATGCTTGCCATCGCCGGCATCGATGACGACCGCAGGGCTCGCCTGGCTCACGATGTAGGGAGCTCCGGCGTGCTTGTCGCGTACAACGATGCAGTCGATCTTGTACGCATCGAGCGTCATGACGGTATCGATGAGGCTCTCGCCCTTCACCGTGGAGGTGGAAGAGCCGCCGAAGTTGAGCGTATCAGCGGAAAGACGCTTCTCAGCGAGCTCGAACGAGCTGCGTGTACGGGTAGACGGCTCGTTGAACATGTTGACGATCGTTTTGCCCTTGAGCGTGGGGACCTTCTTGATTGCGCGCTCGTTGACCGAGGAGAAGGCCTTAGCGGTGGTGAGGATCGTCATGAGCTCGGAGTCGGAATACTCCGAGATGTCGATCAGGTGCTTGTGGTTGTTGAACATGGGCTACTCGCCTCCCAGCGGCGCGGAGCCCACACGGGCGCCCGGCTCGACGTCGAAGATCTCGACGGTGCTGCGCCCGTCGACTTCCTGCAGATACAGGCGGACATTCTCCTCATGCGAGGAAGGAACGTTCTTACCCACGAAATCGGGGCAGATGGGGAGCTCTCGATGACCGCGATCGACGAGGACCGCGAGCTCGACGCGGCTCGGCCGACCAAGGTCCATGATGGCATCAAGCGCGGCGCGAATGGTGCGGCCGGTGTAAAGGATGTCGTCCACCAGCACGATGCGCTTGCCGTCAACATCGAAGTCGATCCTGCTGGCATGGACTTCCGGCGCAAACGTGGCGAAGTCGTCGCGATAGAAGCTGATATCGAGGCTGCCGAGCGGAACCCTCACGCCCTCGATCTCCTCGATCTTGTCGACAAGCTGCTTTGCGAGCAGGTCGCCGCGTGTCACGATGCCCACGAGCGCAAGGTTGTCGCAACCCTCGTTGCGCTCGAGAATCTCGTGCGCGATGCGCGTGAGCGCGCGGTTGATGGCAGTCTCATCCATGATGACCGCCTTAGGCTTGGTGCCCATCGCTCTCCTTCCTCGGTCGATGCCACGTAAGCCCGAATCGGGCATTCGCGGCAACAAAAAAAGATGCCTGACCGCGGCGCGGCAAGACATCTGCAAGAAAGGCTGCGGCAATGCAGCTGTATGTTCACGTCCTTGCGAGTATCTCGTACCGCGCTTAAAGGTCGTGCTTAGTTTATCACGAGGGCGCACGCACTCGGTCCATTCCCTCAATAGACGTCAAACATGTATGAAACTTCTTCGTTTCTGCATATTCAAAACGAAAGGGCACAGAATGCACCCGCGTGCGACGGAAAAGAGCCTAGCCGAACTGGCCCCGGTACGCCTCGCAAACCTCGGCAACGGGACCATCCATGCGAAGGTCGCCCTTCTCAATCCAGATAGCGCGCTGGCAGATACGCTCGACCTGCTCGATAGAATGGCTCACAAAGAGAACCGTCACGTCACCGTTCTTGATGAAATGCTGGATGCGGTCTTCGCACTTCTGTTGGAAGAACACGTCACCAACCGAAAGCGTCTCGTCTACGATGAGGATATCGGGCTCGGTTACCGTCGCGATGGCAAATGCGATGCGGGCAACCATACCGCTGGAATAGTTTTTGAGCGGCATATCGACAAAGTCGCGCAGCTCAGCGAACTCGACAATCTCATCGAAGTGGTCGTCAATGAACTGCTTGGTATAGCCCAGAAGCGCACCGTTGAGATAGATGTTCTCGCGTGCCGTAAGCTCCATATCAAAACCCGCACCGAGCTCGATGAGCGGCGCGATATTGCCTCGTACGATGCACTCGCCTTCGCTCGCCTCGAGAACGCCGGCGATGATTTTAAGCATGGTCGACTTGCCCGAGCCGTTGGTGCCCACGAGCCCTACGACCTCGCCTCGCCGCACCTTGAACGAGATATGCTTGAGCGCGCGAAACTCGCTGAAGAAGAGCTCGTGCTTCACGATCTTGATGAAGTATTCCTTGAGGTTGTTCAACTGCTCCGATGCCATGTTGAAGATCATGGTCACATCATTGACCTCGATGGCGTATTCAGGCGTTGAAGTTGCGGTCCCTGCCATGGCGTTTGTCCTTCGCATGCAGCGTGCAGCGCGAACTGATGCGCCGCGACGCTTCGGTTAGATATAGAGGATGAACTTATGCTCGGTCTTATGGAAGACGAGGTAACCCGCCACGATGGCAAGCACAGCCCAGAATGCGCACATGCCGAGCGTGAAGGCGGTGGGATTCGTCTGGAACAGGAAGATATCGCGCATGAACTGGAGGTAGTTGTACATGGGATTTGCGTACATCACGAGCTGAAGGATGCGCGGCATCTGCGCGATGAAATCAGTGGTCCAGAAGATGGGCGTGAAATAGGTCCACGCAGTAATCACGACACTCCACAGATGACGGATGTCGCGGAAAAAGACGGTAAGCGCACTCAGCAGCAGGCCGAGACCCATGCAGAACGTCACGAGCAAGATGAGCACCACCGGCAACCAGATGAGGTGCCACGTGGGCACAACGCGGAACCACAGCATAACGAGGGCGACGGCGACAAGAGAGAAGGCGAAGTTGACGAGCGAGAACAAAGCCTTCTGCACGGGGAACACAAAACGGTGCACCTTAACCTTCTTAAGGAGCGACGAAGCATCGATGATCGAGGTCAGGGCCGAGCTTGTGGACTCCGACATGAGCGTAAAGGTGATGTTGCCCACGATAAGGTAGAGCGGGTACATCTCAGGAGTGATGGAGCCATTTCTCCCCTGAGCGAAAATCGTGCTAAAGACAATCGCCATGACGATCATCATGAGCAGCGGGTTGAGAACGCTCCACGCAACGCCCAGCACCGAGCGACGGTATCTGATCTTAAAATCCTTGGTCACGAGCTGCTGGAGGATGAAGAGGTCTTTCTCCATCTCCGTGCGGGCATGTGCCGCACTCTGCGACTTGATGGCTACGGCCACGACAAGGCTCCCTACGGATAAAGCTTACGTTGACGGTGGTCATTCTATCAGAGCGTTACCCGCAACGGAATTTTTTCATTTTGAGTCTTGCCAATCGCCATGACTTTTGTATACTAGTTCCTGTTGCTTGAGAGCAGCCACATTCCTCGGTAGCTCAATGGTAGAGCACGCGGCTGTTAACCGCGCTGTTGTAGGTTCGAGTCCTACCCGGGGAGCCATTGATTCAAAGACCCTGTCAGTCCCCCTGACAGGGTTTTTTATTTTCGCTCTGCTTATCGAAGCCTGCCCGGACGAAGCCGGCCCGGAGCTTCCCTATCGCGACAGGATGGCCATAAAAACATCCCGCCTACACGACGGTATAGGCGGGATGCAATGCTTAGCGCGTTTGACGAAAGCGATAAGACTAGCTCTCGATGTAATCCTTGAGCTTGCTCGAGCGGCTTGGATGGCGGAGCTTCGCCAGGGTCTTGCTCTCGATCTGGCGGATACGCTCACGCGTGACGCCGAACTCGCGTCCAACCTCCTCGAGGGTGCGCGGATGGCCGTCCACCAAACCGAAGCGAAGCTCGATAACCTTGCGCTCGCGGTCGGCGAGGCTGTCGAGCACCTGGCCGAGCTGCTCCTGCAGCATCGAAAAACTCGCCGCGTCGGGCGGCACCACGGCCTGAGAGTCCTCGATAAAGTCGCCGAGCTGAGAATCCTCTTCCTCGCCGATGGGCGTTTCGAGCGAGACCGGCTCCTGGCTGATCTTTTGGATCTCGCGAACACGGTCCGCGCTCATATCCATCTCAGCACCGATCTCTTCTGGGGTTGGGTCGCGCCCAAGGTCCTGAAGAAGCTGGCGCTGCACGCGGACGAGCTTATTGATCGTCTCGACCATGTGCACGGGAATGCGGATGGTGCGCGCCTGGTCGGCGATAGCGCGGGTGATGGCCTGACGAATCCACCAGGTAGCGTACGTAGAGAACTTGAAGCCCTTTTCGTAATCGAACTTTTCAACCGCGCGAATGAGACCGAGGTTGCCCTCCTGAATGAGGTCGAGGAACAACATGCCGCGGCCCACGTAGCGCTTGGCGATGGAGACCACGAGGCGAAGGTTCGCCGAGATAAGCGCCTGCTTGGCATCGAGACCAACCTGCTCGACACGCATAAGGCGGCGCATCTCGGCACGCGTGAGCTCGATCTCACCGCGATCGGCAGCCTCGAGCTTCTCCGTCGCGTCGAGACCAGCCTCGATCTTCATTGCGAGATCGACCTCGTCGGCAGCAGTCAGAAGATCGACCTTGCCGATCTCCTTGAGGTACATGCGCACCGGGTCCCCCGTGAGCATGACCGTCGAGGCATCGATGCCACGGGCACGGGACCGCGAGCGCGTCGTGCGGGCGCGGGGCTTCTTCTTGCGCGCGGACCCCATTTCGGACTCAGCGAGCTTGGCAACCTTGATGTCGTGGTCCTCGGAGCTTTCATCCCCGAGGTCGTCATCCAGATCGTCGACATCGTCCACGTCGTCAACATCGATGGGGGCATCGTCGCCGTCAACCTGAGAGGTAACCTCGACACCATGGTCGCGAAGGGAACGGTAGATTGAGGTTAGCTGTGCATCGGAGACCTCGACGTCTTTCAGCACGACCTGAATTTCATCCTCGGTCACCGACCCGGACTTGGCACCCATATCGACGAGCTTGTCGATGAACGAATTGAGCTCGGTGCTGTTCTCGGACTTCTTGGGCACAGACTCTCCCTTCCTTCTTTTCACAGACCCAATACTTTAACACAGGTCACTATACCCAGCATGTGCGGAAATGAAGCAATAAAAATACCTTCTTGCACTTCGAAGGCGTATAGACAAGGCAGGCCGAACCGATCAAGCGATCCGCTGCGCATCACTCCGTACGGAACGGATCGGCGATGCCGCCCACAGCCTTATGAAGCTCCCGCTGCCGCGCAGCATAGCGCGTCGCCTTGATGGTAAGCTCGCGCCGCTCCTCATGGCTGAGCCCTCGCCCCTGCCGAAGTTGCGCCTGCGCCTCGCGCAGACGACGTTGCACGGTGTAGAGCTCGAGCGTGTCGATAAGAAACTCGATGTTCGTCTCCGTGGAATGACTGCTGGTAGACGAGATGAGCCCGCTCGACACGAGCTGGGGTGCCTCAGGACAAACGGCGAGCACGGCATTCATCACATCTGCCGGACTTGTCCCCTCCGGCGTAGCGAGAACCGCCCACGCAATGGCCTCATGCCGTGGATCGACCCAATCGATCTCGGTAATGCGGTCGGCAAACGGCCGGAAGGCATCGGGCGAGCTCGTAAGCAGGGTGAGCAGCTCGCGCTCACCTGCCAGCGCACGCCGCTCAAGATCCGTGAGCACCACTGCGGGAGCCGCAGGAGCCGACGCATCGACGCTACCCTGGAAGCCGGATGCGGGATAGCCGTGCGCATCCTCGGGCTCAGCGGGCGCTACGCCCTCGTAGGCATCAAGCGGTACGTAGTCATACGGCACATTGACGTCTTCGCCGCCGTCGCGAACAGTTGGCAGCGCCCCCGAGGCGCCAGAGCTCCCCCGAGCTCCCCCTGCCGAGGAGGCAGTCGTGCGGTCCCACGCAGAAGCAGCACCGGACGATTCACGCGCCTGCTCGCGGCGTCGAGCGGTCGACTCCTCGGAGCGGACGGCACGGAAGACCTCCTGAGCAGCTGAGCGCACCGTATCCACATCCAAGCGCAGCCGGTCGGCGATCTGCATATAGTACGAATCGATGAGATAGCTCGCCCGCAGGGGATAGATAAGGCGACACGCCTCGTCGAGCGCCTTGGTGCGCCCGGCGGGAGTGGAAGCATCGCTGCGCTCGGCAAGTTTCCCGAAAACGAAATCCATGAGCGGCTCAGCATCATCGAGGAGCGCGCGCAGCGCGTCTCCCCCGCGTGCCGTAAGGAATTCCATGGGATCCATATTGTCTGGCAGCACCACGCACCGAAGGTCGACCGAGCTCTGCTCGATGAACTGGATGGCGCGTTCAGCTGCCTTCTGACCGGCGGCATCACCGTCAAACAAATAGATGATCTGCTTGGAAAAACGCGTGAGCGTCTTCACGTGCTGTTCGGTGAGCGCCGTTCCGAGCGTCGCGACCACATTGCCGATACCTGCTTCGTAGCACGCGATGGCGTCGGTATATCCCTCGACCACCACCGCCCTCGCATCGGAGACGATATGCTGCTTCGCCCAGTTGAAACCGTAGAGGTTGCGCTTCTTGTGAAAGATGGCGGTTTCGGCCGTGTTGAGATATTTCGGCTGGCCGTCCCCCATCACGCGGCCGCCGAAGGCGATGCAGCGACCCCGCTCGTCGAAGATGGGAAACATCACGCGATCGAAAAAACGATCGGCAAGACCACGGCCGCGCTTCACGGCGACGTTGGCATCGATCATCTCCTGCGCGGTGAACCCCGCCTCGCCCAGGTGGCGCACGAGCGCTTCATGCCCCGGGGCGAACCCCAGCCGGTAGCGCCGGCATACCTCGGCTCCCATGCCGCGAGATGCGAAGTATTCGCGCGCGCGACCATCGTGGCCGCGCATGAGCTGCGTGTGGTAGAACGCGGCGGTCGCATCGCATACGTCCATGAGCCTCGTGCGCTTCGTCCCGCGGTTGCCACCATCGTACGAATCATGAATTTCAATGCCTGCACGATCAGCAAGGTAGCGGATGGCCTCGGGAAACGAGAGGTTCTCGCGCTCCATCACGTAGGTGAAGCAGTCGCCCCCCTTGCCGCATCCGAAGCAATGCCAAACCTGGGTCGCGGGAATGACATGAAACGACGGGGTCTTCTCGCCGTGAAAGGGACAGCACCCCCAAAGGTCCTGCCCCCGCGGCTTGAGCGGAACCGTCTCTTGCACAAGGTCCACGAGGTCGGTTGCCGCGCGCACGCGGTTCTTATCCTCATCGCTGATCATACGAGCGGCACCCCCTTCTCCCCAAAATCTGCTCTGACCGTCTCGATGTTGCCGAGCACCGTACGGATGAGCTCGTCAACGGAGGAAAACTTCACAAGCCCACGCAGGCGCCGGGCGAAGACGAGCGAGATTTCGTCGTCATAGATATCGCCTGAGAACCCAATGAGGTTGGCCTCGAGCGATGCCGATCGCGCGCGGTCTTTGAACGTCGGGGGCACACCGACGTTGATCGCGGCGGGCCAGACCTCACCCCGCACGAGAGCGAGCCCCTCGTACACCCCCTCGGCGGGAAGCTGGAGCGAACCGTCCACCGCGATGTTTGCGGTCGGAAACCCCATACCGGTCCCCTCCCCTCGCCCGCTTTGCACACGGCCACGCACAAGATAGCGGCGACCGAGCTCCCGCTCGACCGGCGCGAGGTCGCCCGCGCGCAGGCTGGTGCGAATGCGCGTGGAAGAAACGGGTTCGCCGTCATCGAGAACAAGGTCGTGCCCGTATACGTCGATGCCCCTGCGGGAGCACCAAGCATCCATGTCGGCAACGGTCGCCGTACCGCCACGACCGAAGCGGAAGTTGCTCCCCACGTGAATTGAGCGCACATCGCAGACCATGCAGACCATGATGGAAAGAAACGCATCGAAGGAGAGCGATGCGAGGTCGCGAGTAAATGGAATCGAAGCCACGGCATCCACGCCAGAGGCGGCGAGCAGCGCATGCCGGTCAGATGCGCAGGTCAGCCTACGTGCGGGACGTGAAGACACAACAACATCGGGATCCGGGTCGAAGGTGAACGCGACGGAGGCCATTCCCCGCGCGTGCGCATCGCGAACCGCGGCATCGATGAGCGCGCGGTGCCCAGCATGAAACCCGTCGAAGGCGCCGATCGCGATCGTGCATGGGCCCAATGCGCGCAAAGGCGCCACCGCTTCGTCCGGAAATAGAGAGGCGCCTGCACCAGCAAGAGAATCGGGTCCAGACACCACGGGAAGGCTCACGAGAGGCGCAACGTCGCGCGACGACGCGATGAAATCTCGACGAAGCTCGCCGATCGATGGCATCAAAGCGCAACACCTCCAATAGGCTGCGGAAACACATCGCGCGGTGCAAGCGCGCTGCCCTGAACCGCAGCGAGGGCAACAAGCGAACCGCCGGAAACGAGCGCGCACCGCTCGCCCTCGCCGATGAGGCGCCCATCCGCTCCAACGGCAATACTGCTCGAAAGCCGTTTTCCGCAGAGCACATCCTCTCTCAGCCGCTCCGGAAGCACGACGGCAGGCACATCGAGCGCACGAACGGGGTCGAGCATATGCTCGCATGCTGTCCGGACATCAAGGTCATCGAGCGACACGCATGAGCCGAGGCCGATCGAGCCGGAAGCGGTTCGGCGCAGCGCGCTCAGATGGGCTGCGGTACCGAGCGCGCGGCCCATGTCGCGGGCGAGGGCTCGAATATAGGTTCCCTTGCTCACGGTGAAGGCGACCGTCCATACCGGAACGCCATCGCGGTTGGCAACCGCGATTGGATCTGCAGCGAGTACCTCGATGGGCCGCGCCTCGAGCTCGACGTCCTCTCCGGCGCGGGCACGCTTGTATGAACGCACCCCGTTCACCGAAATGGCCGAATACGACGGTGGAACCTGCATCTGCTGCCCGAGGACGCTCCTGCACGCCGCCTCGGCAGCCGCGTGCTCGAAGAGGCCAGGGTGAACGTCGGCCTCACGCACAACCTCGCCCTCGGCGTCGTCGGTAGAGGTCTCGGACCCGAAGGTGATCTCCGCGACATACGCCTTGGTGTCGAGCGTGAGCATCCCGAGCAAGCGCGTCGCCTGCCCGATGCCAACGACCATCACGCCCGAGGCGAGCGGATCGAGTGTGCCCGCATGCCCCACGCGGCGCTCCCCCAACGCCCTGCGCACACGGGACACGACGTCGTGGGATGTGCACCCAACGGGCTTATCGACCGCGATGAGACAATTCAGTTGTGAGACGCGACGCTTTGCCATGCGCCACCCGCTTAGAGCGCCGGATCGACGGAGATGGGGCCAACCGACGCGGGGTCGGCTCCAACCAGCTCCGCAAGCATCGGAAGCGCCGCGGCAAGGGTCTCTTCGATCGTTCCCTCATAGGTGAATCCCGCTGCCGCAGCATGACCACCGCCGCCAAAAGAAGCGGCGACGCCCGAAACATCGAGCGGGCCCTTCGATCGCAGGTTGCCGCGCACCTTGCCGTCGCAACCGCATTCCTTGAGGAAGAGACAGACCTCCACCCCGCCTACCGAGCGAACGATGTCAACGAGCCCATCGCATTCGTCCTGCGACACGCCGCACCCTTCAAGGTCCTCCGCACGCGCGTAGCTGAAGGCCACGCGCCCATCCACAACCGTGCGGATGCGCCCCATGACGATTGATTCCAGATGCAGGTACTCGATGCGCTGGCTCTGATAGACCTCGAGCGAGATGCGCGAGGGCTCCGCACCCGCGGCGACGAGCCGTGATGCAACCACGAAGCTCTCCGGATCGGCATTCTGGTACTGGAAGCGCCCAGTATCGGTCACCAACCCGCAGAACAGGCAGTTCGCAACATCAGGAGAAATCGAAATGGTGCAGAACGAGAGGAACTCCTCGATGAGCACCGAAGCGGAGGCGGCATCCACGCGCCGAATCGAGGAGTCGGCAAACTCCTCGCGCGCGGGATGGTGATCGAAGCTCACCACGAACCGAGAGCGCTGGACGACCTCGCGAGCGTCCTCGAGCCGCTCAAGCACGGGGCAATCAACAGAAATGAACAGATCAGGGTCTCCGGCATAGCGAACGGCGGGAACGAGCTCTTCGGCACCGGGGAGAAAACGGTAGATCCGCGGGACGGGAGCATCATCCGCCATGAGGAAGGCGATCTCCTTGTTCGGGAAACGCTCACGTAGGGCAAGGCCCAAGCCGAGCGTTGAGCCCAAAGCGTCTCCATCGGGAGAGGTATGGCCCGAGATGGCGATGGTCTGGGCATCCTCGATGACCTCAAGGATGCCCCAATATGCATCGGCCCGTTCAGGAGGGACCTCGGGGGCAGGAACAAGGGGAATCTTATCCATCGATGGCCCCGCTTTCCGAGGCACCGACAGATTCAGCTGTATCGCCGGCAAGAGGCTCGCCGGCCTCTGCCTCCTCGCCGTCGCCATCAAGCTCCTGCAGAGGATAGCCAGCCTCGTCCTTCTCGACCACGACCGTAGGCGGAACGTTCTCCAGCGCAAGCGCGATGCGCTCGGCCTCATCAGTGGATCGATCGATTCGGAAGTCGAGCTCGGGAACCACGCGCCAATCGAGCGCACGGGCCAAGAGGCTGCGGATGCGGCCCTTGGCCGCGCCGAGGGCGCCGAGGACCTCCTCGTAGCGCGCGCCCTCGCATGAGACGAAGATGCGCGCATACGAACGGTCCTGCGAGACCTCGACTCCCGTTATGGTCACAAGGTCGAGACGCGGATCGGCGATCTCGAACAGCAAGATGTAGCCCAGCTTCTCGCGGAGCTGCTCCGCGAGGCGACGCGTGACGTTGTTCTGCTTCATGGGAGCCTCCCCTCAACCAACGCTACTCGGTACGTGCGACCTCGACGATCTTATAGGCCTCGAGCTGGTCGCCAACGTGGACGTCCTGGAAGCGCTCGATGCCGAGACCGCACTCGTAGCCGCTCTTGACGCTCTTGACGTCGTCCTTGAAGCGGCGCATCGACGCGAAGACGCCATCGAAGACCACGACGCCGTCGCGGACGACGCGGACCTTGTCGGAACGCTCGATCTCGCCCTCGGTGACCATGCAGCCGGCAACCACGCCAACCTTGGGAACGCGGAACAGCTCGCGTACCTCGGCGATACCGGTCTGGATCTCCTCCTCCGTTGGCTTGAGCATACCGATGCGCGCGGCATCGATATCCTCGATCGCCTTATAGATGATCGAGTACGTCTTGATCTGCACGTTCTCGCGCTCGGCGAGATCGCGGGCCTTGGCCTGCGGGCGCACGCCGAAGCCGACGATGATCGCGTTCGACGCGGCAGCGAGGATGACGTCGGTCTCGGAGATGGCACCCACCGCAGAGTGGATGATGTTGATGCGAACCTCGGACTGATCCATCTTGGCAAGCGAATCCGCAAGTGCCTCGATCGATCCCTGCACGTCTGCCTTGACCACGAGGTTGAGCTCCTTGAGCTCGTTCTCGCTCATCTCGTCGAAGAGGGTCTCGAGGGTCACGTGCTTGACCTTGTTCTGCTCCTCGATGCGGGCCTTCAGGGCGCGCTCGTCGGCAAGCTTCTTGGCGTCGCGATCATCCTCGAACACGCGGAACTCGTCGCCCGCGGTGGGGACGGAGTCGAGGCCCAAGATCTCGACGGCGTCGGATGGACCGGCGGCATCCTGATGATTGCCGTGCTGGTCGAGCATGGCGCGCACGCGGCCGAAGCTCGTGCCCGCAACGAGAGCGTCGCCCACGTGCAGCGTGCCGCGGTTGACGAGCACCGTCGCCACCGGGCCGCGGCCGCGGTCGAGCTTGGCCTCGATGATGTATCCGGAAGCGAACGTATCCGGGTTCGCCTTGAGCTCGAGCACGTCGGCCTGGAGAAGAATCGTCTCGAGCAGGTCGTCGATACCCTGGCGCGACCGAGCCGAAACGTTCACGAACATGTTCTCGCCGCCCCACTCCTCGGGGATGACGCCGTGCTCGACGAGCTCCTGGCGCACGCGATCGGGGTTCGCCTCGGGCTTATCGCACTTGTTGACCGCGACCACGATGGGCACGCCGGCAGCCTTCGAGTGGTTGATCGCCTCGATAGTCTGGGGCATGACGCCGTCGTCGGCGGCAACCACGAGCACGACGACGTCGGTGATCTTGGCGCCGCGGGCACGCATGGCGGTGAACGCCTCGTGACCCGGGGTGTCGACGAAGGTGATCTGGCGTCCGTTAATCTCGACCTGAGACGCACCGATGTGCTGGGTGATGCCGCCCGCTTCGTGCGCGGCGATACCGGTATGGCGGATGGCGTCGAGAAGCGACGTCTTGCCGTGGTCGACGTGGCCCATGACGGTGACCACAGGCGGGCGCGGCTTGAGGTCCGCCGGATCGTCGTAGAACGTGAAGGAGTTCTCCTCCTCGGGGCTGATGATCTTGATCTGGCGGCCGAGGTCGTCGGCAACGAGTTCAACGAGCTCGTTGGACATGGACTGCGTCATGGTGAGCGGGGTGCCCAGGAGGAACAGGCGCTTGATGATGTCGTTCGCCGGCACGTCGAGCGCCTCGGCAAGCTCGGCCACGGTCACGCCCTCGGAGACGCGCACGGCGTCGAGCTCCTCGACCGAGATGCCCTGCGCCTTGGCCTCCTCTATCTTCTGCTCCTGACGCTTCTCCTCCGCCTCACGCTGGCGCTTCTCCTTGCGCTTCTTGCGACGGCCGGTGGACTCGCGGCTCGCCTCCTCGACGGCTGCACGGGCCTCCTCGAGAACCTTCTCGCGGCTGTACTCCTCGGCCTCGCGGGCCATGCGCGTGTAGCGGTCCTCTTCGGTATGCTGCGCAGAACCCTTGCGGCCCTTACGGCCCTTGCCGGCCTTTTCAGGCGCCGGAACGTCCATGCCGGCGGGTACCGACGGGGCATGCGAGGAACGACGGGGGTGCGTGGGCGCCGGACGGTTGTCATCGCGGCGGGCAGCCTGCCTGCCACCCCTGCGACCACGCCCGTTAGCGGAATCGTCTCCCTGCTTGGCAGCCTCTGCCTTCTTACGCTCCTCGAGCACGGTCTCCTGCTCAGCGATCTGGTCGAGAAGCGAGCGCATGCGCGAGCCGGAATCCGAGGCCGGCACCGCACGGCGCTTCGCCTCGAGCTCTTCCTGCTTCTTGCGCTCGCGCTTCAAGCGCGCAGCCTCGGCAGCCGCGGCACGCGCAGCCTCCTCGGCAGCCGCGGCGGCAGCAGCCTGACGGCGCTCCTCCTCGCGGCGAGCCTCGGCCGCAAGGCGCTCAGCCTCCGCCTCACGTGCGCGCTCGGCCTCCTCGGCGGCTGCCGCCTCTTCCTCAGCACGACGCTTCTCCTCGAGCTCGGCAGCGCGCTCCTCCAGCACGGGTGCGAGCTTCTTGCGCACCATCTGGACGAACACGTCCTCAAGCGACGAAGAAGCGGTCTTGCCGGTGATCTTCATGTCATCGAGATACCCGATGAGCTCCTTCGACGGCATTCCAAATTCCTTGGCAAGGCTTGAAACACGGATTTTCGCCATTTGCCTTCACCTACCTCCCGGCGCTCGCGCGCCACAGCTTCCAACGGGTCGAATGGGTGGGGCGGGTCGCCCCCGACCCGCTAGATGAGGTCCTCCGCAGTCGCGATGGCATCGGACTCATGCACGCCGCAGAACCGCGAGCCCGGACGCGCCTGGTTGCGGCAGCGCACGCCGTCCTCGCTCACGTAGGCGCAGCGCCCCGGCTCGTCATCATCGATGAGGTCGTCATCCGCGGGAGCGGGCACGTTCACATGGCTCAGGATGTCCTGGGCGAGCGTCTCGTTCTTGATGTCGATGTGCCAGCCCGTAAGGCGCGCGGCCAAGCGGGCGTTCTGGCCCTCCTTGCCGATAGCGAGCGAGAGCTGGTCATCGGGCACGATGACGCCGGCATAGCGCTTCTCCTCGTCGATGAGCACGCGATTCACCTTCGCGGGCGAGAGGGCGTTGGCAACGTAGCGGCCGGGATCCTCGTCCCACAGGATGACGTCGACGCGCTCGCCGCGAAGCTCCGAGACGACCGTACGCACACGGCTTCCCTTGGGGCCCACGCAGGCGCCCACGGGGTCGAGGCGATCGTCGAGCGAGCGAACAGCGACTTTGGAGCGCTGGCCGGGCTCACGGGCGATGGACTTGATCTCGACCGTGCCCTCGTAGATCTCGGGAACCTCGAGCTCGAAGAGTCGCCTGATGAGCGCAGGATGGGTTCGGCTCACCACGATCGGCGGGCGCGAATGCTCGCCGCGCACGGGGGGCTCGGTGGAGTTGGGGTCGCGCACGTCGATGATCACGGCGCGGATGCGCTGGTTATGCGAGTAGCGCTCGCCGAGCGGGCGCTCGTTGCGCTCGCCCTCATGCCGGCGCAGGTCGAAGTGCGGGAGCTCGGCTTCGACGCCGTCGCGGATCTTCACGATGGTGAAATCGGGCGTGGACTGCAGCACCGTACCGGTGATGATGTCGCCGATGCGATCGCTGAACTCCTCGAAGATCTGCTCGCGCGCGCTCTTGCGAACAAGCGCGTTGATGGCCGCCTTGGCGTGCTGGGCAGCGATGCGGCTCGTATCCTTGGGAGTCACGTTCTTCTTGGTGTACTCGGTGTACACGTCGGTCTCCTCGTCGTAGGATTCCTCGACGGGAACGCGCTCGTACACATAGACCTTGCCCGTAGCGCGGTCGATCGTGACCTCGGCGCCGAACGGAAGGTGCAGGACCGTAGCGTAGCTATCGGCGAGCGACTGCTCGAGCTTGTTGATGAGCGCGCCCTGGTCGATATGCTTCTCCTGGCAGAGCTCTGCCAATGCCTCCATCATCTGGGATGCCATGGTTTATTTCCCTTCCTTCCGGCCGAAGTCGATGACCGGCTTCAGCGTGCACTTCTTTACATCGGTATAGAGGATGCGCACAGGCTCCTCGCCCTCGAGCTCAAGCGTGACGGCGTCCTCGTCGGCCGCCATGATCGCACCCTTGAAACGGCGACGTCCCTCGGTCGCAGTGGTGGTGAGCTCGCAGCGCTCGCCGACGAAACGCTGGAAGTCGCTCGGACGGCGAAGCGGGCGATCGATGCCGGGCGTGGAGACCTCGAGCGTGTAGGAGCCCGATACGGGGTCGATCGCCTCAACGACCTCGCTCACCCACGCTGTATGCGCGGTCACCTCGTCGAGCGAGAGCGCTTCCCCCTCGGCCCCCTCGATGCGAACGCGCACGCACGGGGCCTTGGTGGCACCAGCGAGCTCCACGTCAACGATGTCAACGCCGTGCTCGGGCGCGAGCTTCTCGAGCTCGTCGATGATGAGCTGCTCCTGCTTGCTCTTGACCATGCGACACCTCCTCAATAAAAAAGAAGCGAGGCCGAAGCCCCACTCCTTTCTCATGCAGACTGATTACCGTGCAAGCATAGCACAGGCAGGTCAGATGGGCTGTTGAGGTCATTCGAGGGTGGCCGCGCCTGCCATTTCCTCCTCAAATATCACACAATCCCTGTCGGCGAACGGTCAGGCGACGGCGGAAACGCCCCGAGCGGCCGCGGAAAAGCCAGATATGGCAGTCGGGCGGCAGTCGCGCGGTAGTCGGGCGACATTGGTGCAGGGGAAACTGCCGCACGGCCCCTTGCTCGCAATCGTCGCCCTTTTGAAAAATTATCGTAAGAATTGTAGAAAGATGCCTACAGTTTTGGATATTTCTTTCGACAATTCTATTGCGGGCATCTTGGCAAGGGCAGCTAAGATACCGCGGACCTCCGCACACGGGGTACCTTACAGCGGCGACCGACGAGTAAACGGCAGGCAGGCACCCCCATCAGGTCGGCGAGGCTGATTCAGGTGCGCGAAGTTGACATGAAACGGGACGGGACAGCCCGAAGGTCATCCCGCCCCCGTTGAATGGCAAGATCGCGTGACTGAGTCAGCCCACGGCATTACTTGACGACGAGGTTCACCAGCTTACCGGGGACACAGATCGCCTTCACGACCGTCTTGCCGTCAATCCACTTGGCGGCAGCCTCCTCGGCGGCAGCACGCATCTCGTCTTGCGTGGCCGTCGCGGAAATCTCCACGCGGCTGCGCAGCTTGCCAAGCACCTGAACGGCAATCTCGACCGTATCGGTCGCAGCCTCGGAAAGATCGAATTCGGGCCACGGCGCCGTGTACACGCTCTCGGCGTGACCGAGGGCCACGTGCCAGAGCTCATCGGCCCAGAACGGGCAGATGGGAGCGAGCGAGCTCACGATATCGCTTGCGACAAGCCAGCACAGTGCGGCATCGCGTGCCTCGGGCGCGGCGTCGGTCGCGTTGAGATAGGCGCTCGCAGCGTTCACGAGCTCCATGATGGCGCTGATCGCGGTGTTGAACTGCTGGCGGTCGAAGTCCTCGGTGCACTTGGCGAGCGTGCGGTGGCGCTCCCGATAGAGCTTCTTCGCAGCCGAATCGAGCGACCCCGGGATGAGCCTTGCCGAGGCGTCACCGGCGTTGGCGAGCTGCCACACGATGCGCCACGCGCGCTTGATGAAGCGGTTGGCGCCGGCCACGGCCTCTTCGTCCCAATCGAAATCCTTCTCGGGCGGAGCGATGAAGAGGATCGCCAGGCGCATGGTGTCTGCACCAAACGGATCGATGACGCTCGACGGCGGCACCACATTGCCCTTGCTCTTAGACATGGTCTCGCCGTTAGCGTCTTTGACCATGCCCTGGCAGAGCAGGTTGGTGAAGGGCTCGTCCACATCGAGCATCCCCAGGTCGCGCAGGGCCTTGGTAAAGAAGCGGCTGTAGAGCAGATGCAAGATGGCGTGCTCAATGCCACCGATGTAGTTATCGACCGGCATCCAGCGGTCTGCGGCCTCCTTGGAGAAGGGGAGCTTTTCGTTATGCGGATCGCAGTAGCGCAGATAGTACCAGCTGGAGCAGGTAAAGGTGTCCATGGTATCGGTCTCGCGACGAGCGGGACGGCCGCACACAGGGCAGGTCGTCTCGTAGAACTCACGGCATTCGGCAAGGGTCTCGCCGGCACCCAGATCGAGGTTCGCCGGAAGCGTCACCGGCAGCTGGTCCTCGGGAACGGGCACGATGCCGCAATGCTCGCAGTGCACCGCCGGAATGGGGTTGCCCCAGTAGCGCTGGCGGCTGATGAGCCAGTCGCGCAAGCGGAACTGCACGGAACGGCGGCCGGTGCCGGCAGCCTCGAGGTCTGCCACGATCGCGGCCTCGCCCTCGGAGTGCTTGCCACCACGCATACCGGTATATTTGCCAGACTGCACGAGCGTGCCCTCGGCGGCGTGCGCCGAATCCCAGTCAACCGTCTCGGCATGGTAGGTATCGATGGACTCGCCGGCCTCCTCGAGCGCCTCGCGCTCATCGTCCATGAGGATGATGGGGACGATGGGCAGGTCGTACTTGCGAGCGAACTCGAAGTCGCGCTGGTCGCCGCAAGGCACGGCCATGACGGCGCCGGTGCCGTAGTCGGAAACGATGTAGTCGGCCACCCACACGGGAACCTTCTGGCCGGAAACCGGGTTCACCACGTAGCGACCGGTGAAGGCGCCGTGCTTCTCGAGCGTGCCCTGAGCGCGCTCGACGGCGGAAACCTTCTCGGCGCCCGCAACGACCGCACGGACGTCGGCCTCGTATTCAGTGCCTTCAACGAGCTCCATGAGCCCCTTGTACTCAGGCGCGAGCAAGAAGAACGTACAGCCGAAGAGCGTGTCGGCACGGGTGGTGAAGACAGTGATCTTTCCCTCATCGCCCTGAATGGGCTGCCCATCCGCATCGCAAAGGGTGAAATCGACCTCGGCTCCCTCGGAGCGGCCGATCCAGTTAGCCTGCATCTGCTTCACGCGCTCGGGCCATCCGGGAAGCTTCTCGAGGTCATCCAAGAGCTCCTGAGCGTAATCGGTGATCTTGAAGTACCACTGTTCGAGCTCGCGCTTCTCGGGCACCGATCCGCAACGCCAGCAATGACCCTCCGTCACCTGCTCGTTCGCGAGCACGGTGTTGCAGCCGGGGCACCAGTTGACCGGGCTCTTCTTGCGGTAGACAAGCCCGCGCTCCCAAAGCTTCTCGAAAATCCACTGACCCCACTTGTAATAGTCGGGGTCGCAGGTCTTCACCAAGCGGTCCATATCGTAGGAGAAGCCCATGCGCTTCATCGTGGCGAGCGCCTGGTCCATGTTCTTATAGGTCCATTCCCCCGCCTGGGTATTGTGCTTGATGGCGGCGTTCTCTGCAGGAAGGCCGAAGGCGTCGAACCCGATGGGATGCAGCACATCGAAGCCGCGCATCCGCGCCTGCCGCGCCATGGCATCGCCGATGGTATAGTTGCGCGCATGGCCCATGTGGAGGTCGCCCGACGGATACGGGAACATCTCCAGTACGTACTTCTTAGGCTTCGAAGGGTCCTCGTCCACGGCGAAGAGGTTCTCGTCCTCCCAAGCCTTCTGCCATTTCGCCTCGATGGCATGGGCATCATAGGGCGGAATCTCGTTATGCGTTTGGGTGCAGTGGTCGCACATGCTCGCTCCCTGTGGTTGAACGTCGGTAACGTTCAACATTCTAGCAGCACTCTAGGCGAATAACAGGGTCGGATTGCCAAGGGCGGAAGCGCGCAGCATAAAGGCGCGCCGCGCAAATGCGCGCAGCGAAAACGCAGGCCGCGAAAAAGCGCGCCATGCCAAGAAGCGCTAGGAGGCACGGCGCGAAAACGGATTTGCGTTGAGCCGGAAGCCCGGCTCAGAGCAGGCCTGAACGGGTTTCAACTCGCAGATACTGCTCGGGAAGCGCCGCTTGCTGCCTATGGGACGAAGTGGCGGAGGCCCAAGGGCAATGATCGGCGTTTCCCTGGTGAGACGCTGATTATGGGGCTCCGGAGTCGTCCATCCCGTCGAGGTTTCAACTTTTGGGCACTTCATCGTGCGGCGGGCGGGTACGGGCGAGCGGGGTGGAGGGAAAGACACAGCTCAGGGGGCCGGCGCCCTCCCGGCAGCGGCGCGGCTACTCGGACCCTCCGCCCCGAAGTGCCCAAAAGTTGCAACGCCGATCGCCCGAAGAAAAATCAGCAGTTCCTAGGCACACGAATAGGTTATCGAGCAACCACCCCGATAGCCGCTTTCGGGAAGAAGCTTGACGGAAAGCGTTCGCCGAGCAGCGGCATCGGCAACGGGCGTGGCGTATGAGAACGTACACACCCCCGTGTCCTGATCGTAGCTGAAGTTCGCGAGAGCCACGCTTGCCGCCTCGCCCTCGCCAGTCGACTCGCTCAGCGCGAACTGCTCAGGGGCGAGCGGTGGATACCCCGCCTCCGGGAGCGCATCGACCCGCACGTGCACAACGATATTCGGAGCAGCCGACGTCGAGATGCCATCGATGCGGAGGCCGAGATGCGGCAGCTCGGCATGCTCAACGGGCAGAAGGTTCTCGGAAACCTCTTTCTCCTCGCGCAGGACCCCGCGATCATAGGCGAACACACGCGTGAACGCGAAGGTCAAAGCTCCGATGACAAACACCGATACAAGCGCGAACGCAATAATTGCCGAGGCAGTCTGGTGCTCCATGACCAACGACCTGGCTTGCTGAACCGCACGGGCAGCGCGGTCGCGCACCTCTGAGCCATCCGGTTCGTCGTCGTCCTCGATATCGCGGACAGGAAGCTCCTCCTCGTCGTCCTCGATATCGTCTTCTGCAAGGCTTATGTCCGCAGGAAACCCTTCATCCTCTTGGACATCGTCCTCAGTACGCTCATCGCCCTCAGAGAAGTCTGCATCCCAGGCATCATCCTCGAGAGGTTCCTCACCAGAGCCCTCGTGGTCTTTCGCCTCATGCACGGCGTGGTCGAGAGCATTCGGTTCATCTTCAGCGGCAAAGGAGGCCCCGTCCTCCCCTTCCACACGCGACACCCCGTCGTTGCCCTGCAAAGAGCGGTCAGGGTCGTCGAGCGTCAGCATATCGCGCTCCACCGGTACCCCCTCCCCAAGATGCGGTCAAGCCCTGTAGTTGCGCAACACGAGTATACGATTTCCTCACACAAGAAACACGCTAAACCCCACCAAGGATGCGGAAAAACAGCGCAGGCTGGGAAGAGCGCACGTGAGACAGCCCTCCTGCCCGCGACGCTCACGGCAGCGCGCAGCCTCTGCAACTATTCGTTGACGCGCCAACCAGGAATAGGGCGAGCAGAACTTCTCTAATCAGAGAGAGCGAGGATCAGAACTACCCCTTGTCCGGACGATCTTCCTCGTTCACGAGAGGCAACCCACGTATGCACCCATGACAGTCGGCAACATCGCCAACCTTCTCCATTAACGAAGGACAGCCCTATGCGTGCGATGATCCGCGCGCTTTCTCGACGTTATGGATCGTCTCGACATTTTGCAGTTCAATATCGCTCAACGTGGGGTTCGCGTCGAACTCCTCGGGGGTATAGCGCTCGACGTACCACGACTTGCTGCCGAAATACTCCTGGAGGTCTTTGTTCTTGAAGCCGCGCCCATGCCGCGCGTAGATCTCGTTCCGCGCGATGTAGAGCTCCCAATCCGAAAGGCCCTCAAGATCTTGCTCGGAGATGAGCTCGGTGGAGCTGTTTGGCAAAATATAGTCCTGGGAAGAGGAAGCATCGGACGAGAGTTCATCGGCACCGCCCGATGGGGATGCGCCTAGCGAGGAACCGGAATCCGCTCCGTCAACCGAAGCGGCGTCGGCCCCGTTACCCGTCGATGTTGAATCGTCAGCCTCTGCATCGGCGTCTTCGGCCTGCGCGTCACCTTCCGCATCGGCGTCGCCGCTCGTCGCATCGTCTTTCGTCGTGGGCTGCTCAAGATCGACGCGCTCGATCGTCGACTCGCGCGCCGGAGCATTGAAGAAGAAGTGCCACGTGAGCACCCCGCCTCCTACCAGCACGGCCACGACGGCGATGGCTATCGCCGCAATGGCAGCCGGACGCAGGCCCTTGCGCTTTGGCGCGGGGACCTCTTCCAGCTTCGTAGGCTCGTCAAGCGCGGAGACATCAACATCTACCGGCGCACCTTCCTCCGAGCTCGCCACCTCTTCATCGTCCAACACCGGTGCGGGGGCACCGCATGAAGTGCAGAACTTCGCATCATCGGGAAGGGCGGCGCCACAATTCGTGCAAAACATACCATCAGCTCCTCAAGCCTATGATAAACCAAGCCGAGGAACTGCAGGTGGAGCAAGCGAGCAAGGACCGATGCCCAAAGCACATCAGGCGATCAAACGCCCCGAAAACCCATCGAGTGCCTACGAAGGCAGATCCGCCGCACAAGAATGGACGGCGACAAGCGCTTGAGTGAAACGAAGACAGGCGGCCCGCATACACGGAAACCGCCTGTCATGCACATCGGGAACTATGTCGTCCTGCCGCAGCAGCGTCTCAGCAGCGGGGCCCTGGCCTCAGCTTAGAGCTCTCCTTACTGATAGCTCACCATCTGATGGTTGCGGTCCTTCACCACGACGTCGTGGGCGCCGCCCTCGACGATCGAGGTGGCCGAAACGAGCGTGAGCCTCGCCTTCTCCTGCAGCTCCTTAATCGTGAGCGCGCCGCAGTTGCACATCGTGGACTTGATCTTGTACAGCGTGGAGTTCACGCCGTCCTTGAGCGAGCCGGCATAGGGCACGTAGGAGTCGACGCCCTCCTCGAAGGCAAGCTTAGCCGCGCCACCGAGGTCATAACGCTGCCAGTTGCGAGCACGAGCGGAACCCTCGCCCCAGTACTCCTTCATGTACTGGCCGTTCACGTTGACGCGGGCCGTGGGGCTCTCATCGAAGCGCGCGAAATAGCGGCCAAGCATGAGGAAGTCGGCGCCCATGGCGAGCGCAAGCGTCATGTGGTAGTCATAGACGATACCGCCGTCGGAGCACACGGGCACATAGATACCGGTCTCCTCGAAGTACTCATCGCGAGCGCGGCACACATCGATGAGCGCCGTGGCCTGGCCGCGGCCGATGCCCTTGGTCTCGCGCGTGATGCAGATGGAGCCGCCGCCGATACCGACCTTGATGAAGTCCGCGCCGCAATCGGCCAGGAAGCGGAAGCCCTCGGCATCGACCACGTTGCCAGCACCCACCTTGACGTCCTCGCCGTAGTTCTCGCGAATCCACTCGATGGTGCGCTTCTGCCACTCGCTGAAACCCTCGGAGGAGTCGATGCAGAGGGCATCGGCACCGGCCTCGATGAGCAGCGGCACGCGCGTCTCGTAGTCACGCGTGTTAATGCCCGCGCCCACCATGTAGCGCTTGTTGGCATCGAGCATCTCGTTGGGGTTGGTCTTATGGGAGTCGTAGTCCTTGCGGAACACGATACCAAGCAGGCAATCGTTCTCGTCCACGACGGGCAGGGCGTTGAGCTTCTTGTCCCAAATGACGTCGTTCGCCTTCTTGAGGGTGATGTCCTTGTCGCCCACGATGAGCTGCTCGCGCGGAGTCATGAACGTAGCGACCTTGGACGACGGATCATCGCGGCTCGGACGGTAGTCGCGGCTGGTCACGATGCCGAGTAGCTTGCCGTGCGGCGTGCCGTCCTCCGTGACGGGCATGGTGGAGTGGCCGGTCTTCTCCTTGAGATCCATGACCTCCCGCATCGTCATTTCAGGCGTGAGGGTGGAGTCGGAAACCACGAACCCGGCCTTGTGGTCCTTCACGGCCTTGACCATCGCGGCCTCCTGCTCGGGCGTCTGCGAACCGTAGATGAAGGACATGCCGCCCTCAGTAGCGAGCGCGATGCCCATCTGCTCGCCCGAAACGGACTGCATGATGGCGGAAACCATCGGGATGTTAAGAGAGATCGAGGGCTCCTCGCCGCGCTTGAAGCGCACGAGCGGGGTCTTGAGCGATACGTTTGCGGGAACGCACTCGGAAGACGAGTATCCGGGCACCAGCAGGTACTCAGAGAACGTATGGGACTCACCGGGGAAAAACATGGCCATGGATACTCCTCCTTGTGGTTGGGTGCGATCCGTCCACGGGCTCAGCGGCGCCGCGTCCTGCCGCACGTCTTCGCTTCGAACCGCCTGGCTGAGCGATTCGGCGTCCATTGTAGCGTATGCACCCTCCCCGACCCCGGCGCGCCCGAGGCAGAACCGAATCAACAAAGATGCAAGCTGGCACTGTGAAACGATCCCTATCTAACCCGTTCTTCAGTCTCGCTCTTCGTCTCGAACGAGCAGGTTATGCCAGAGCTCATATTGGAGTGTTTTGAGAGGCGCGGTAACGGGGCGGGCGCGGTCCACGGTTCCCCGAGCAAGCGAATCGGCGAGCGCGTTGAACACGTTCCAGGTATACAGCTGGGTTCTCGTCACGGTGCGCACATCCACGCCGATGGCACGCAGAGAATTCGCCTTGCGAATGTCGCGATCGCGCTGTTCGCTATCGGCGTGATGCTGCTCGCTATCGTACTCGATGTTCCGACGGATGCCAGGGATATACAAATCGCCCTCGACCGTGCGGCGACCAGCGATCACCTGAGCCTGCCGGGGCAGCTCAAAGACATGGTTGAGCTCCATACCGCTGATACCGCGCCCGCCGAGGCGACGGGGCAGCACGAGGAGTGCCGCGAGCTGTGCTTCCTTGGGCGAACGCGCGCCGCCGAGCACGAGCGAAGCCACACGGTGCGCCAGCGACCTCGGTCCATGCCCGGCGCTCTCGACCACGGTCCGCAGCGCCTCGGGCGTAGTCAGCGGCGCACGCTCGAAGAGCGAATTCGAATCCTCATCAGCTTGCTCGGACACGGAAAGCGAGCGATCGGCCACCTCGAACCGTTTCAGGTGAGCCGCCGAGGCACGATGGGTATGTTGACGGGAAGTCTCGACCCTGGTGTCGAGGCCGTAGCGCGCGGTGAGCTCCGATGCGAGCATCCAGAGCTGGGAGACGTCCATCCCCCGGGAAAGCTGTAGATAAAGCAGCTCGGGTGAAAGGAGATACAGCCCCCGATCGAGCATAATCACATCGCCCTTGCGCACGGGCTGAAGCATCTGGCAGCGCACCGCACCGCGCCGGCGGTCGCCCGTGCCCTCAACAACGCAGTGCAAAGGCGCGGCGCATTCGAACGCATCCAGTAGGCGCGCTGCCTGCTGTTGTGTCGGGGCCACGATCTTGCACGCGAGCGCTTGCGCCGGCACCCGTTCAGAATAAGCAATGAGCGGAGCCAGGTCCTCGCGCCGTATGAGCTCCAGCGCCGTAGCTCCCCCGATAACGATCGCAGATCGCCCTTGGCAACCGAGTATCTCGCCACCGTTTGCCATCTTATCCCCGCCTTCGGTCATCCGCCCGCATGGCTGATGCGCTCCCCGCCTATGATACGGAACTGCATCGGTAGGACGTTCTCACATACTACCGCTCTCGCAGCGCGACGCAACGCGCGCTATGCGCGCACTTTTGCCACGCCCCAAAGAACGTGGGTTGCGATGCGCCGACGGACAAGGGCAGAGCACATCAATGGACGCCAAGGCAGAAGCCTGGACCACGCCAAGGGTTCAAAAACATGTCGAGTGCACCGCAGAAACTTGCTGAAGTTCCGTGATTGCCGAACTTCAGCAAGTTTGTGCGGTGCACTCGTCAAGAAAATGAACCCGCAGCGGATGATGGGGCAGCATCGCGGCCGAAACATCCGAACGGAGGGCTCGTAGGACAGGATTGGAGACTCCTGCGCCATATGGCAGCACGCGCAATATGGGTCCCTGCGCAATAAGGGCGCAGACGGAAAAGAGCGCTCATGTAACACGCGCTTGCCGCCAAGCACGCTTTCGCTCCAGGCCGCAGCGCACCCCGCTTACGACAAGAACGCCCTGAGGCCGATGATAATGAGCACGATACCGCCGGCAATCTCTGCCTTGGGTCCGAAATGCGCGCCGAGGCGCCTGCCTATGGCGAGCGCGATGAGGCAGCACAAAAGCGTCGTCACGCCGATGGCAGCGCCGTAGAGCACGATGTTCGCGCCAGCAGCCGCAAGAGAGACGCCAACAATGAAGGCGTCGATCGAAGTCGCAATGGACTCGAAGAAGATCGTGCCGTACGTAAGCCGCGTGGCAGGGCATTGCTCGGGCTCATGAAGCTCGCGCACCGCCTCCCAAACCATCTTCCCGCCCACGAACGCAAGGATGACGAGCGATACGATGCCGGCATACGCCTCGATGAGCGGCGCCACGAGTGTGCCGCCAAAAAAGCCCGCAATGGGCATGGCCATCTGGAATAGAGCGAACATGACGGGCATCGCGAGCTTCTTGGACGCAGGCATATCCGGTTCGCAAAGCGAATTGGACAGCGTCACCGCCATGGCGTCCATAGCAAGCGCAACACCCAGAACGACCGCCTGAACAAGGTCGGCGGTGGAAAACAGGGAATCCATGACACCCTCCCCGATGTATGGATAAGCATGTTATATAGCGAGACGAGAAGCGGCCAGAGCCGCGCGCCCTTAGGGCTCGGGAGGGTTGCAGAAGAGACGAAGCGCCTGGTCCAGGCTATCCACGATAGAAAGCGGGCGCTCGGCACCCATATAGAGCCTGAGGCAGCAGGTCTTGGAATCGGCTATGGGCACGATGTGCGTCCGGCGCGTCTTACCAAAGGCCGATGCCGGAGCGTCGAACACCACGGATTCTCCTGTGGAAGCAGCCGCGAAAGACTCGGCAGATGCGACGCGCGCTTCCTCAAACAGGGCAGCAAAGCGCGTCGCTTGCACCCGCATGCTCTCAGCAGGAGCACCCCTCAAACAAAACGACACCGCAGGACCGAAGCCATGCTCGAGGACCGTAGGCGCGAGCAGGTGGTCGGGGTGCGTTGCGAGCGCGGGATAGCGCACGCAACCAACAGCGGCGTGGCAGGAAAGATATGAGGCGATCGCGTTTGCACCGTCGAAACGGGGCTGCATACGGGCAGCGAGCGAATCGAGAGCGGCATCGATGGCAGCGAGGTCCTCCCCCGCCGGAGCACTCTGGGGCTCCACGGCATCAGGGGACCCAAACCCGAACGAGAGCAGGCGATGTGCATCCTCGGCACGTGGATCGGCGAGGTGGCGGCGACCGCGACGGGCAAGGGAGCGTGCCACCGAAACGGCGACAACAGGCTCCTCGAGCGGCGCGTCAACCATAGCATCGAGATTCTCGATGCAGATATGCGCACCCTGCATCAACGGATGACACCCGTAGACCGTCATGAGCGTATTGTCCACGATGAGAAGCGCGCCAGCCTCCTGCGCCGCGCGAGAGAAGGCACGAAGGTCGGCCGTGCGAAGCTGCGGACCCCCCACCGAAGGGACGAGCCAGAACAGGCGATCGGCAGCCATTCCCGCCGGATGGGCATACGAGGCGGGAGAGCCCTCAGGCACGAGCCGCGCGCGCTCCACCTCCTCGGCGTGCGGCATGGCGCCCGCCTGCACGAAGGCATCGCAGGTAAGCTCGTCTACAATCGATACGTTCTGCCACGGATGAACGTCCGGGCAGCGGTCCAGCACCTCATCGCCATAGACCACAAGGCGATCGTGTGCACCGACCATGCCCGTCTTGGCAATGACCTCGAAGGCGTTCCGAGCACGCACCAGCCAGGTAGCGCGCGCACCTGCAGCTTGCGCATAAGCGGCGGCAACCTGGGAATATGCTGGTCTACTATTCACGGAACCCCCTCGCTGGCAACTAATCTTCAACAGTATACCGATATCGGCCCATCCATCTCGGTAAAAGCTCAATGGAAAAAGCGGGTTGCAACAAATCGTTGCAACCCGCTTCAACCGAAGTAAACCCCTCTGCCGACGCTCCGCCTAGCGACGCTCGTCGATCTCCGCGCGCACGCGCTCGATGAAAGCCGTGAGCTCTTCGGCATGCGTCTCGTTGGAGCGGTCGCGCACGGAGATGTTGCCGGCCTCGACCTCTTGCTCGCCGATGATGAGCATGTACGGCGGACGGTCGATGTTGCGCGCCTCGCGAATCTTGTAGCCGATCTTCTCGTCGCGCTCGTCGAGCACCGCGCGGATGCCAACCGCCTCAAGCTGCTCGGTCACACCACGCGCGTAGTCACGGCTCTTCTCGGACACGGGCAGGACCTTGACCTGGCAGGGCGCGAGCCACGTGGGGAACTTGCCCTCGAAGTGCTCGATGAGAATGCCGATGAAGCGCTCGATGGAGCCGAAGCACACGCGGTGCAGCATGATGGGGCGCTTCTTGGAGCCGTCGGCGTCCACGTACTCCAAATCGAAGTTCTGCGGCATCTGGAAGTCGAGCTGCACGGTACCGCACTGCCAGGTGCGGCCCAGGCAATCCTCCAGGTGGAAGTCGATCTTGGGACCGTAGAAGGCGCCGTCGCCCTCGTTGATCACGTAATCCTTGCCCAGGCGCTCGAGGGCCTCCTTGAGGCCGGTCTCGGCGCGCTCCCAGTCCTCATCAGAGCCCATGGAGTCCTCGGGGCGGGTGGAAAGCTCGAGGTGATAGGTGAAGCCGAACTTCTGGTACACGGAGTCGATGAGATTCACCACGCCCACGATCTCGTCGGTGAGCTGCTCCGGCGTCACAAACAGGTGTGCGTCGTCCTGGTTGAAGCAGCGCACGCGGAAGAGGCCGTGAAGCGCGCCGCGCATCTCGTGGCGGTGCACCAGGCCGATCTCGCCAGCGCGAATGGGCAGCTCGCGATAGCTATGCGGACGGCTCTTGTACACGAGCACGCCACCCGGGCAGTTCATGGGCTTAATGCAGTACTCCTCGTCATCGATGATGGTGGAGTACATGTTGTCCTTGTAGTGGTCCCAGTGGCCCGAGGTCTCCCACAGATGCTTGCTCATGATCTGCGGCGTGGAAATCTCGACGTAACCGGCCTTGTGGTGGATCTCGCGCCAGTAGTTCAAAAGCTCGTTCTTGAGGATCATGCCGTTGGGCAGGAAGAACGGGAAGCCGGGAGCCTCATCGCGCATCATGAAGAGGTCCATCTCGCGGCCGATCTTGCGGTGGTCGCGGCGCTTGGCCTCCTCGAGCATCTTGAGATGCTGCTCGAGCTCGTCCTTCGTAGCGAACGCGGTGCCGTTCACACGGGTGAGCATCTTGTTCGAGCTATCGGCCTTCCAGTACGCACCCGATACGCCCGTGAGTTTGAAGGCCTTGAGCCCCTTGGTGTAGGTAAGGTGCGGGCCCACGCACATGTCGATGTAGTCACCCTGCTGGTAGAAGGTGATGCGGGCGTCTTCGGGCAGGTCGCCGATGTGCTCGACCTTGTACTTCTCGCCCCGCTCCTCCATGAGGGCGATGGCTTCTTCACGCGGCAGCTCGAACACGGAGAACTTCAGATTCTCCTTCACGATGCGACGCATCTCGTCCTCGATGGCGGGCAGATCGTCCTCGGAAAGGGTCTTGTCGCCCAGGTCGACGTCGTAATAGAAGCCGCCCTCGGTAGCGGGACCATAGGCGAAGTCAGCTTCGGGGTACAAGCGCTTGATGGCCTGCGCCATGATATGCGCGGCGCTGTGGCGCACGACGTGCGTGACCTCGTCTGCCGGGCACTCATCCACGTGGCCGTCGTTATAGAGAACCTTCATAGGAAACCTCTTCCTTTGCGTTACGTAGCAACCATATCAGGCGGGCTACTCGCGTGAATACAAAAACGCTCGCACCGACCCGAAGGCGGCTGCGAGCGATATGCGGCGCCTGTCCGTGGCCTGCCGGCCATGGGATGGACAGACGCCTAGATAGTCTGCGTTCGATAGCTATGTCCAAGCATGCGATGCATTACGCACTCGGCCCCTTCTTTCGCGGTCTGGTAACAGGTTTACCACAATCGGGCTGCGTTGCCCATACAGAATTGCTCGCAACACGGTGTCGGCAAACACTTGCTAACAAACGCGGCTACATAAAGAGCCAGGTGCGAAGCCGCCGTCTCGGCAAGCTTGCACCTGGCACCCATCTTGCTACTGGATATGCGTGCGGCAGTACGGGCAGACCTTCCAGTGCGCGTCGAGCGGCTTGTGGCAGCTCGGGCAGACGTTGCGCACCTGGGTATTGCAGACCGGGCACACCACGAAATCCTTCTCGATGGGACCGCCACAATGCGGGCAGGTGCCGTACTGGGCAAGCTGGCGCTCGCGCAGAGCCATGTCGAGTTCCTGCTCCTCGCGGTCGGCGAGGTAGGTGTTCGGCCTCAGGACGTTGTATGCGATAAGGCCCACAAAGGGCAGAAGGGCAAGCAGGCCCCATGCCCAGAAGTACTCGGACCCGCGGCGGCGCGCATCGATGAACACGTATACCACCGAGAGGACATACAGCGCGATGATGAACGCGATGAAGAGGTAGATGACGAACATCACCTGCGGCGACATGAGCTCTTGGATGTACTGCATCATACGCGATCGAACCTTTCAGTCGAGAACCCGAGCAACACAAACCGGGTATTCAGGCAAAATCGTCAAACATTGTATACCGTCATGGCAAATCTTCCAAAAAAGACACAGCAACGACGTGGCAATAGGTCTGGACGAGGCGCTTCGGGTGGCGCACAATGAGCGCGAGCGCGCAGGCGGGCCGCAGAGCGGGTCCGACAGCCTCTCGATGCAGGCCCTGATGGACAGTGCTGCGGACTCGATGCCCCGCAGGCAGCGCAGAGGGGCCGCACGGCGAGCAAGCAGCCTCGGCATGGCGATCAAGCATCCTCGGCATGGCGAGCAAGCAGCCTTGGTGCGGCGAGCAGGCACCCTTGCGGCGCCCACACGCGTATCAGACGGACCTACGAAAGGCACGAAGATGCACCAGAGCATCTAGGCGCCTACATCCGACGCATTCAGCGGCGCCTCGCAGCGCTCGGATACGAGAGCTTTTGCACGTTCGAACATGGAGAGCCGCACTTCCATAAGCTTGAGGAATAGCGCAGGCGGGCAAGCGCGATCATTTAGCGACGAATGCGGCCACCTCGCCTGCAAGCGTGATGGTTCCCGCCGCAACGACCGCCTCGCCCGCACGCTCGAGCGCGCCGAGTGCCTCGGGAACGCTCGGGTAGACGGCAACGAGGTCCGTGGCGGGCCGCCCCTCCCGTTCGAGCTCCGCCCGCACCAAGGTTGCCAGATCGCAGGCGGGAAGCGCTCGAGGCGAATCGGTCTGCGTCACCGCGATGCGCGGGAACGCAGGCACGAGCGATCGCACGATGCCGTCGGCGTCCTTGTCGGTGAGCGCGGCGATGAGGAGCGTCGGTCTGGCGCTGCACTCGGGGGCGATCTCCCCCACCGACCCCACGAACGCGTCGCACGACTGCGGATTGTGACAGGCATCGATCATGAGAAGCGGGTTGCGCGCGAGCACGTCGAAGCGCCCGGGCGTGGGGCACGCGGCTAGGCTCGCATTGAGCAGCGCTTCGTCGAGGGGTCGCCCGAGATACTCCTCGGCCATATCAACGGCGCAGGCAACGTTCTGCGCTTGGTAAGCGGGCTTAGGAAGGCGCACCGTATAGGCCGCGCGCGGGGCGGGGCAGCGCACCGCCAGATCATCGCCCATGAAGCGCGGAAGCGAAATGACCTCGTGGCGGACAACCACGGGCGTCACCCCGCAGGCGGCACAGCGCTCATCCATCACCTGCTGCACCTCCGGCTCGTGCGTTCCCTCCCCGAGTACCGCGAAGCGGCCCGGCTTGATCACGGCAGCCTTTTCTGCGGCAATCTCCGCGAGCGTGTTGCCCAAGATGCGCATATGATCGAGGCCGATTCCCGTCACCGCAACGCCCACCGGGTTCGTGGCGCTCGTTGCATCCCATCGGCCACCGAGGCCGACCTCGAGGACCGCCACCTCAACGCCCGCCTCGGCAAACGCCACGAGTGCGGCTACGGTAAGCAGGTCGAACGGCGTGATGGTATAGCGCTGCTGCCCTTCTTCCACACGACGGGCGTTCACCCTACGACCCGCCTCAGCCGCTGCGGAGACGCCGTGAGCGAACACGTCGTCGGCAACCACGCGGCCACAGATCTCCATCCGCTCCGGATAGCGAACAAGGTGCGGCGAGGTGTAGAGCGCCGTCCGGCACCCCTCGCCGCGCAGAATCGCTTCGGTGAAGCGCACGGTCGAGCTCTTCCCGTTGGTGCCCGCCACCTGAAGCACATCAAAGGCCTGATCGGGGCGCCCAAGTTCATCGAGCATATCGACAACGGTCTCGAGAAGGGGGCCTGCATCCCCGGGAATGGTCCCGGTATCGGCAGCGAGGCGCACCGCCTCGTCAAACGGGAGCTCGGGAACATCGAAGGGGATACGGTAGGGTTCAGCATGGTGAAGGAGCATGAGCATGGTTCCTTTGATCTTGAGGACAACCGCGCCATCGTACGGCATCGGCGTGAAAGATGGTAGCGCAGCCCGATCGCCGAGGCATAAGAAAACCGGCGGTTATGTCCAACTTTCCGCAAGGAAGCATGAAAGAAGGACATACGACCGCCGGTTCAAAAAGGCGCTTTCGATGGCTGGCTAGCGCTCCATAGCCTCCTTCTGGGCGCGGGACGCGGCGAGCACGGCAGAGAGGCCCACAGCCGCCTGAAGCAGGTTGGGCCAGACGGCACCAGAACCACCGGTGATGATCATCGCAAGGCCGAAGAGATTCACAAAGGTGAAGATCGTGGCCAGCACGATGAAGGGCATGAGCTTTGAAGGACGGTTGGCACCGCGGGCACCCACAAAGCCGGTCACGATGAGGAACACGCCCGAGACAGCGAGCACGACGCCGAGCACCTGGGCGGTGATGACCGGGTCGTCGATCCCCACCATGCCGGCCACGTCCGCGGCCCCGAAGAAGCAGATGGCTCCCACGACAATCTGCACGATACCGTACACGATTCCAAGCAGGCTCAGGCCTTTGACGATTTTGCAGTTACCAGACATCTCAAACATCCTTTCCGAGAGTTGAGGGCTGCTCAAGAGCGCAGCCGTTGAACGCGAATGCCCCCGCAAGCGCGAGGGCGGTACGGGAGCGAGCATATCGGCGCAAGCCGCATGTGCGCGAAGGGCGCGGCCCGGGACGGCGAGCGACAACTCGAACCCATCCCCGACATGCACCATGCAGGTAGTTTACTCCTGCGTCGAATAATACCCCTTGAACAGAGCGAAGATTGCCGCCGCGATGCCGGCGCCGACGAGGGGAGCGAAGATGAAGACCCACGCCCGCTCGAGCGCCAGCGTATTGCCCTGCACCGCCATGGCAAGGGCGGGACCGAAGCTACGAGCCGGATTCACCGAGGTGCCCGTCAGCGGGATACCCATGATGTGCACGAACGTGAGGGTGAGGCCGATCACGATACCGGCGAAGTTAGAGGCCTTCTCGCTCGCCGTAACGCCCAAGATGGTGAGCACGAAAACGGCGGTAAGAATCACCTCGACCGCAAACGCGCCGACCATGCTGATGCCCGTGGTCGATGCCTCGCCGAAACCGTTGGTGCCAAGCCCCGTCGCGGTGACGCCGCCGAGCGCGTCGCAGCTATTGATAATCAGCATGAGCACGAAAGCGGCGACGATACCGCCAGCGAACTGACCAATCCAATACCCGAAAAGGTCCTTCAAGGAGATGCGCTTATCGGCATAGAGACCGAAGGTCACAGCAGGGTTGATGTGACAGCCCGACACGTTGCCGATGGCGAATGCCATGGCCACGATCGAAAGACCGAAAGCGAACGCGATACCGAGCGTACCCAGGGTGGCGCCGGCAATGGCGGCGCTGCCGCACCCGAACAACGTGAGCGTGAAGGTACCGATCGCTTCGGCAACGTACTTCTTGATGGAATCCAATGCTTCCTCCTATTCCCTCGCCCCGAACCCCCAGCGAGTCCGGGCGCGGCCGCGAATCCGTCCGCGGCAAACCAGGACAATCTAAAGGAAGCCCCGTTGGACCGCAACGAAAACCAGGGACTTCAATTTGAAGTTGAACCACGCGCGGCGCATACGAGCCACGCGCGAGCTCACGTATAGTGAGGGCATGTGTGCCGGGATACCCGGCAAGACCATCCAGGGAACTTCGACCATAACGAGGTGAGACGTGAACGTATCGCGCAGAACCCTTTGCGCCCTCGCGCTCTCCGCGCTTCCGATCGCCGCGCTGGGCGGATGCACCGGCCAGGGTGCTCCCGCATCGGGCAGCACGGGATCCGGCAGCCCGCGCGCAGCCAGTACATCTACGGCAAACGGCACGCTTCGAGCCGGCGTCCGAGCCGACGTCATCGGCTTCGGGTATCTCAACGAGACGACCGATAACTACTACGGGCTCGAGATCGATATCGTGAACGATCTCGCGAAGCGCATGGGCATAGACGATGTGGAGTTCGTCACCGTCACGCCCGACGACCGGAAAGAAATGCTTCTCGCGGGCACCATCGACCTTGTGGCCGCCTGCTATTCCATCGCCGAGACCCGGCTCGAGAACTTCGACTTCTCCCCCGCTTATTACGAGGATGCTGTCATCGCCGTCGTCCAGAACTCGTCGATGATCACCTCGATCGACGACATGGCCGGCCTTACCTTCGGCACCATGTCTGGATCGAACGCCGCCCCGCTCCTGAGCCAGAAGCTCTACGACATCGGATTCTCATCCGGCGTGGTGGAACAGGCGAACGACGACAACTCCGATGTCTCCTTTGATACCTGGCACCTGCTGCAGTTCCCGAGCTACGAAGAGCTCTCGGACGCACTCGAAGTGGGCACGGTCGATGCCATGGTGCTCGACGGAGCTATCGCGCATACCTATATGGACGACAAGCGCACCATCATTGAAGGCTTCGAGGTTGCCGAGCAATCATACGGTATCGCGACGCAGAAGGGCTCTGACCTGAGCGATTCGGTATCGGCTGCCCTGCAGGATATGCTCGACGATGGCACGATCGCCGCGCTCGTAGACAAGTGGGACTAGGAGATGAAGATGCCCCGCGCGCTGTTCCGCAAAACGAATTTGAAAATCGCGCTCCTTCTCGCGATCGTGGCCGTAAGCATGGTCGTCATGGGCGTCCTGCTCTCTGGCATGCAGGAGAGCCTCTCCCGCTCGAGCTACGACACCGAGATGGAGGAAGAGGCAAGCGAGCTCAAAGAGCTCCTCGCTAGCGCAGAAGAGGAGGCCTCGCAGAACAAGGAGACCTTCGATGCCATCTACCAGTCGAAGGCGGCAAGCGTCGCCTTCATGGCGGCAAACGACGCCGGGTTCGAGGCAACGAATGCCAAGATGGCCGAGTACCGCCAGCTCTTGGACGTCGATAACGTGCTCGTCGTCAAGTCGGACGGCACCATCGTGGCAAAGGCAGCCGAAACGAAGGCGAACTTCTCGTATGCGCGCTTCAACTATCTGCGCGAATGCCTTGCCACAGGTGAGCCGTCGCGCGCCGTCGAAATCGAGCTTCCCGGCGAGGACTGGCTGTGCCGGTACTACGCGGCGCGCCTCGACGCCGACACGATGGTCGTCATCGAGCAGAACCCCGAGGAGCTGCGCCTCCTCGATGCCGAGACGAGCTCCACGGAAAGCGTGCTCCGCAACATCTCCGTAGGGCAAAACGGTTACGTGTTCGCGCTCTCGGCGCAGACCTACCTCATCGAATTCCATCCCGACGCCGACCTCATCGGTCGAGACGCACTCGACGCGGGCATCGATGTGGCGCAGCTCGAGGACGGCGCCGTGGCGCAGCTCAACTTGGACGGCGAAGAGCTCTACTGCCGCGTGAGCCTCATCGGCGACACCTACTATGTTTGCGCCGTGCCCGAAAGCGACATGGCCGCATCGCGCATGGTGACCGTGGCCGTCATCCTCTTCGTGTTCTTTGCCGTCATCGCGACCGTCACGCTCTACGGCATCTTCGTTATGCGCCAGGAGGAACGCGTCGGCCACGAGAACGATCATCTCGTTCGCGTTGGCCGCCTTCGCTACAATCGCGAAGTCGGCAAGCGCGCAGCGATCTTCACGCTCGTCGGTTTCATCGCCATCGTCGCCGTCTCCTTCTACATGCAGACGCTCTTCGCCCTCTCCACGCAGTCGGTCGTTAACAAGGAGCGCGCTTCGTCGATCGCCGAGACCATCGACCGCGTAAACGATCGCGCCGACGAGCTTACCGTGCAGTATGACGAGCGCTACCTATCCAAGGCGCGCGTGGCAGCCTATATCCTCGAGGCGAACCCCGCCCTCGCGACGAAACCCAAGATGCAGGAACTTGCCGACGTGCTCCAGGTGTCTGGCGTGTACCTGTTCGACGGAAGCGGGTCCATGGTGGTTTCGAACGCTCCGTACGAGCACTTCACGCTCTCAACCGACGAGACCGACCAGTCCTTCGCCTTCTGGCAGCTCCTGCAGGGCGTAGACAGCTACGTCCAGGAGCCCACAGAAGACGAGATGACCGGGGAGCTCGTTCAATACATCGGCGTGGCAACCTACGACGATGCGGGCTATACCAACGGATTCGTACAGGTCATGGTTCATGCCGGAAGGCTCGAGGAGCTGCTCAGAAGCGTGCAGATCGATCACGTGCTCGACGGCGTGAAAGCGGGATCCGGCGGCTTCGCGTTCGCGGTGAGCAAGGCCGATGGCACCATCTCCTACTATCCCGACGCTTCGATTCAGGGCAAACAGGCCACTAAGGTCGGGCTCAAGGAGAGCCAGATCCGCGGAGGCTACGACGACTACATCACGATCGGCGGCGAGACGTTCTACGCCTCCTCGGTCGAGACGCCCGATTACTTCGTATACGTTGCAGGCCCCGAAGGCGAGCTCATGGCCCAACGCCTTCCGCTCACCCTCGCCACCGGGCTCATCGCGCTCGCCTGCCTTGCCGTCGTCTTCTGCCTGATTGCCTTTGAGCCCGAGCGCATGCCTGCTCCCCTCCGCTCCATGACGGAAGACCCCAATGCAGACCGCGTCTTCGAAATCGAAACGCCCTCGGGTCGTCGGACGAAGACGGAATCTGCTGCGAGCCGTTGGCTCAACCGCTCCCTCGATTGGAGCCACATGACCCCCGAGCAGAAGCTCGGCTATGTCTTGCGCCTCTTCGTTGGCGTGGGCGTGGTCGCCGTGTTCTTCTCGGTGCTGTTCAAGAACCAGATCTTCGGGACGAACTCCGTCTTCGGATACATCCTCGGCGGGGGCTGGGAACGCGGTCTCAACATCTTCGCGCTCACGGCAAGCGTTATGACCGCATGCGTGATCTTCACCCTGTCGTGGGTGGTGCAGAGGGTGCTGCACCTGCTCTCCGATGCCCTCTCGGCGCGCGGCGAGACCGTATGCCGCCTGCTCGTGAGCCTCACCAAGTACGGCGCAATCCTGGGAACGCTGTATTGGTGCTTGGCGACGGTGGGCGTGGACACAGGCACGCTTCTTGCAAGCGCGGGACTCCTCACCCTGGCCATCAGCTTCGGTGCGAAGGACCTCGTCACCGACCTGCTCTCGGGCCTCTTCATCATCTTTGAGGGCGAGTTCCGCGTGGGCGACACCATCTCCGTGGGCACCAACACCGGAACCGTTATGGAGATCGGTATTCGCACGACCAAGATCAACGACGGCAACGACAACGTTATCGTGCTGCGCAACAGCGCCATCTCGAACGTGGTCAACCGCACCAAGCTCGACTCCTTCGCCACGATCGATGTCGAGGTCTCCGTGGGCGAAGACCTTCCGCACCTCGAGAATGTCCTCAAGGAGGCGCTGCCGCGCATCGCAGAGCGCCAGCCCATGATCATTGACGGCCCGTTCTACCGTGGCATCGTCGCGCTCACCACGAGCACGATGACCGTTCGCGTGATCGCGCGCTGCTCGGAGAAGAACCGCTCCGCACTCGAGCGGAACCTCAAGCGGGAGATGCGCCTTTTGCTCACGCGGCACGATATCGCGCCCTATCAGCTCCAATTCGAGCACGATGAAGACGACCGCGCGCCCCTGAGCGAGGGCGAGGCCGATGAGCTCGAGGGAGCCGACAGCTTCGTTGAGAGCCAAGACGCCTCCATCGGCAAGTACGATGAGAAGCGAGCCAAAAAGGACAAGGACCCCGACGCGCGCCCAGAAGCGTAGCCCCCATCCAACGGGCCGCCCCCATCGCAGTCGGTGGAGGCGGCCCGTTTTTTCATAGCTATGACGTTGAGGCCTTTTGTTGAGATGCCGGCGCGTTCATACGCCCGGGTAGCGGCAAGCACTTCCAAGCTATGGCAAGCGATGCCGGAGGCGCAGCGCATGTGCGCTATGTGCCAAGAAGCGAGAGCACGCGCGAGAAGCCCTTGAGCATGAAGTGCTCGAAGGCGAGGTACTGCTCGGATTTATGGTCCTTTGCGCTCACGGCGCAAACCGACACGGGAATGACGTCCTCGGGCGCGAAGCGCAGCATCGACCACGATGGAGAGATGGAAAAGGCGGAAATCCCCACTCCCATGGTGTAGCCATGCTCTTCCATCACGAAGTGCTTGACCTCATCCTGCGTGCGGATGGGAACCACCTTCGACGCGAGACCGCAGCGAAGGTACAGGTTCAAGATCGTCTCGTTGAAATCGTCGAGGCCCTCGGCATGGCAGACGGGATACGGCGCGAGATCGCTCATGGTGACGAGCTTCTTCTTTCGGAGCGGGTGCTTGCTCGAGAGGAAGACGCCTACCGGCAGCGTGCCCACACGAACGCTGTCGCAGAGCGGATTGGAATACTCCCCGATGGTAATCAGCGCGTCAAGGTCGCCGGAAAGCAGCTGTGGGACCGCCTCGTAGCCCATGCAAAGCCCAAAGCTCACCTTCGTACCCAGCTGCTTGGAAAGGAAGCGCTCCAACCCCGCGCAGACGATACGATGGTTGCTGAAGTTCGGCACCGCGAGCAAGACGCGAAAGGTATCGTCCGCTTTCACGGCATCCGTCCGGCGCGCCTCGAACATATCGCCGACCTTATCGAAGGCCTCGAGGGCCTGCTGGGCGTACCTGTTCAGCTCAAGGCCGAAGGAAGTGGGGACGGCGCCCTTGCTTCGTCGCACGAACAAAGGCTCCCCCAGCTCGGCCTCCAGCTCGCCGATCGCCTTAGAGACCGCTTGGACCGTCACGTTCGCCTCGCGAGCAGCCCCCGAAAAGCTGCCGGCGTTCATAACGGAGCAGAAATATCGAAGTTGTTGAATATTCACATCAGCACCCCACAATGCCGCCCATTGCAAAACAACGGTCTGCGAGCGGCATGGTGCCGTCATCGCGTCATATACGCCTTCCATTGTACAAATGGCACCGGGGCGGCAACGCATGTCGAGAGGGCGTCAACCAACAATTGAAGTTGGCGAGGCGCTGCTAACCACGCGCTGCTCGGTAACCACAAAGTCGACGCATCGATCGTGGGGGCCGATCACCCCTAGATCGTCCAGGCTCGCACAGAGCTGTCGCTCACGGCAGAGCCCGATGGAAACGCCAGGGAAGCCAGCAAGAAACACGTCGTAGAAGCCTCCGCCGTAGCCCAAGCGAAACCCCTGGCGGTCGAACGCGAGGCCCGGAACGATGGCGACATGCCCCGGGGCCGAGCCGGGGATGACCTCCCGTTCCTCATGGGGAGGGGGCTCCTTGATGCCGAACGAGCTCACGCGAAGGCCGTCTAGGCTGTCGACGCGATACCACCGCAGGCTATGCGCAGCGCAAACGCGCGGGAGCGCCACGGCCTTCCCCAACTCCCAAGCAGCACGGATGATGCCGCGCGTCTCGACTTCCGACGCGAAGGACAGGTAGATGAGCACCGTTTCCGATTGCACGAACGCCGGCGCTGCAACGACGCGATGCGCGATGCGGGTATCGATAGATGCCCGCTCGCCTGGCGCCGGCTCCGCACGTTCGCGAAGCAGGAGCTTACGCAGGGCACGCTTGCGCGGCTGGGGGGCTCCTTCCGGGCAGCAGGCTCCCCTGGCACCAACGCCCGCGGCCGCGGCATCAGGCGCCCTGTTGTCTACAGGCTCTTCGGCAGCGACGCCATCGCCAACCTCGCCGAAAGCTTCCTCCAGCCTCATCGCTACCGTTTGTAGGCAAACCAATATGCCGCGCCGACGAGAGCGCCGCCCACGATGTTGCCAGCCGTCACAAAAAGCAGATTCAAACCCACACCGGCAACCGTGAGCGCGCCTGCCCCCGCCACGCCCGCATATTGGGCGAGCAGGCCGAGCGGAAGGAAGAACAGGTTGGCGATGCTGTGCTCAAAGCCGAGCACGACGAAAGCGACAACCGGAAGCACGGCTGCTGCGAGCTTGTCGCAGACGCTTTGCCCGGCGAACCCCATCCACACGGCCAAGCACACAAGAGTGTTGCAGAGGATACCGCGCACGAACGCCACGCCCGGCGCAAGCCCCGCCTTGGTGAGCGCCACCGAAAGGGCAATCTCCCCCACCGCACCGTGATTCGAAGCAAAGATACCCGCCGCCCAGAACATCACGGCGATGCAAACGGCACCGATTGCATTTCCCACGTAGACAATCATCCAGTTGCGCAGCACGCTCGTCCATGCGTAGCGTCCAGAAAGCGCACCCGCCACCATGAGGCAGTTGCCGGTGAAGAGCTCGGCGCCAGCAACGAGCACGAGAAAGAGCCCGAGCGTGAATACAAGACCGCCAAGTAGCTGAGAGGCAGCAAAGCCAAGGCTCGCATCCGAGCGAACCAGGAGCATGAAGGACCCACCGAACGCGATGAACGCTCCGGCAATGACGGCGAGAACCAGGAGGCGCAAAGCGGGAAGCGATGCCTTGGTCTCTCCCGCTTCCTCGGCCTTGGCCTCTATCTCAGCGGGTGCAAGCAGCGGCCGCATCGTAGGAGTATCTGATGCCATGGAAAACCTTTCATCTGGGAGTCGATGAGACAGTTGTGCCGGGTTGATGAGACAGTTGTGCCGGGTTAATCTGTCTCATGAGACAGTTTAAACCGGCACAACTGTCTCATGCCTACAGGCCAAGGAGACGGAGCGCCTCCTCGCGCGTACGGATATCGGAGCGGAACGTCCCCCGCACAGCAGAGGTCATGGTGAGCGCGCCGGCCGCACGCACGCCGCGCATGGTCATGCACATGTGCTCCGCCTCGAGCACCACGAGAACGCCGCGCGGCCTGAGCTCTGCCATCATCGCGTCCGCAATCTGGGCAGTGAGACGTTCCTGCAGCTGCAAGCGGCGCGCATAGCCGTTCACGCAGCGAGCGATCTTCGAGAGCCCGGTGATGCGCCCTTCATGTGGAATGTAGGCCACATGCGCCTTGCCGGTAAACGGCAAGATGTGGTGCTCGCAAAGCGACGAGAAGGGAATGTCGCGCACGATGACCATCTCTTCGTTATCGCTCTCATGGAATTGCTTGCGAAGATGCAGCGAAGGGTCTTCGTCGTACCCCCCGAGCACCTCCTGTGCAGCGCGGGCTACACGGTCGGGCGTCTCCAAAAGACCTGGACGGTCCGGATCCTCGCCCACCGCAATCAAGAATTCGCGAATCGCTGCCTCCGCGCGCGCCTTATCGACCGCCATCGCCGCCCCTCTCGTGCGCCCGAACCCGCGGGCGCCGTTCAATGAACCCCGGCAACGCCTGTGCCGGATATGGCTGTTCATGCCCAATCTGCGGAAGCATGGTACCAGATACCGGGCACATCGAGTGCTTCGCGGGCCATTCCGCACGACAACACCCCGAAGCATGCGACAAGCAGGTTGAGGCAACACGCGACGGATGGAAGCTGCGCGGCTGCGCAAAAGCCATCAAGCTGAAGCACGTTCCGCAGCCTCGACCACGTGCTTGGCGAGCACGGCCGTCGTGACCGCGCCCACTCCACCCGGAACCGGGGTTATCGCTCGCACCAACGGCTCGACCTCCTCGAAGGCCACATCGCCCACGAGCCTTCCCGCCTCGTCGTCCCAATTGATGCCCACATCGACCACGACCTGCCCCGAGGAGACGCAGTCCGCGCCAATCGTGCCCGCATGCCCCGCCGCAACCACGAGCACGTCGGCACGGCGGCACTCCTCCGCAAGATTACGCGTGCGCGTGTGGCACATGGTCACGGTCGCGTTACGGTCCTGCAGCATAAGCGACACCGGCCTGCCGATCACGAGCGAACGACCGACCACGCAGACGCGCGAACCCTCGAGCGCGACGCCGGAGCGATCGAGCAGCTCGACCACCGCCTCGGCGGTGCAGGGCGCGAAGCCGACCGCTTCGCGAGCGTAGAGACCGAAGAGCGATCCCGGTGTTATGCCGTCAACATCCTTGGAAGCATCGAGCGCGGCCCGAGCCGCCGCCTCATCGAGATGAGGGGGAAGAGGGCTGAACATGAGGCAGCCATGGACGGAGGCGTCGGCATTTACGCGCTCAATGGCGGCGATGAGCTCCTCCTGCACGCAATCCGCGGGAAGGAGGATCCTCTGGACTGTCAGCCCCACGCGCTCCGCCCGCTTCATGGCGCCCCGCTCGTAGGCAAGGTCGTCGGAACGCTCCCCCACGCGAACGATCGCAAGGGTGGGCTCGATCCCGCGCGACCGCAGCACGCTGGTGCGATAGCTAAGCTCCTCGGTCAAGGACGCAGCGACCGGGGCGCCACGCAATAGCTCGGCCATGATCAACTCCTCCTCAGATGGGCGCGCATCGCGTCGACCACCGCCTGGGCACGCGGTGCGAACTCGCCGATGAGGGCGTCGGCCTCGGCTTCGAGCTCCTCGGCGAATTCACGATCGCCGAGCGTGCCCGTATTAACGTAGACGTTCGCACTCGATGCCACGAGAGCCGCTCCGCACAGCGCTGCGCCGCACAGGACGTCGGAGAGGAGCAGACGGCTGCCCTTCTCCGCCAGCTCCTCCAAAAGCGGCACCGCGCGTGCGCACTGGCGCATCATCTCGATGGGAGCGGAACAGGCCGTCTTCGTAGCGAGCTCAATGGTACGCGCACGCGCCGGGTCGCTCTTTGGAATGCTATAGGCGCGTGCGAGCGGCTCGAACGCCTCGGCGTCGGCGTTGATGAGCCCCATGAGATTCTCACGCACATCCTCTGCCTCGATAAGAATACGCTCGATATCCTCCTGCACGGAGGCGTAGGCCTTTTTCCCCACGGTATAGTGAGCCACCATGGAGCAGAGCGCCGTCCCGAGCGCTCCGGCGAGCGCAGCCGCACCCCCGCCACCGGGAACCGATTGCCGTGCGGCGAGCGCAGCGGCAAAATCAACGCAGGAGCGTTCGGTCAGCTTCTGTTGCGTATCACGGTTGTCACGCATGGCAACCTCCTTGTCTCCATCTTGCTGCAGAAGCGCCTTCAGCAACTGGTCTATCCTGCCACAGAAGTACCTGCCCCGGCACCGGCTGGGATCATCTCAAGAAATCTTTCAGCACCGGCAACCGGATGCCCTGATTTCCTCTATATAAAGGCACGCCAAGCATTCCATGCATGTAAGCACATCCGATGCCGAGCGAGCGAAGCGAAGCTCGCCCACGTGGCCCGGAGGGTGTTTCCGCAGGGCGTTTCCCGCAGGATTTCGACTCGGTCGAAATCCGAGGACCACGCCCGAAGGAAACACCCTCCGGACCGAAGAAGCACTAGAACAGGCCGGTAATCACGCCGTTCTCATCAACATCGATCCGCTCCGCAGCCGGCGTCTTGGGCAGGCCGGGCATCGTCATGATGTCACCGGTGAGCGCCACCACGAAACCGGCGCCCGCCGAGACGCGAAGGTTGCGCACCGTGATGCGGAAGCCCTCGGGCGCGCCGAGCTTATGCTGATCGTCCGTGAAGGAGTATTGCGTCTTCGCCACGCAGACAGGAAGGTTACCGAACCCGTTCGCCTTGAGCTGGGCAAGCTGGCGCTTGGCAGCAGGCGTGTAGTCCACGCCGTCCGCATGGTAGATCTTGGTCGCAATGGCATCGAGGGCATCCTCGATCGAGGAGCCGGTTTCGTACGAATAACGGAACTCGTGAGTCCCCTCGCACAAGCGCATGACCTCCTCGGCGAGCGCCTCGCCGCCCTCGCCGCCCTTCGCCCAAACCTCAGAGAGGGCAACGTTCACGCCGAGCTCCTGGCACTTGCGCTCCACCAGGGCGAGCTCAGCCGGGGTGTCCGTGGGGAATGCGTTGATGGCAACCACGCAGGGCAGACCGTAGACGTCGCGGATGTTCGAGACGTGGCGGAGCAGGTTGGGGATGCCCGCCTCGAGCGCCTCGAGGTTCTCGTTCGTCAGCTCAGCCTTGGACACGCCTCCGTTGTACTTGAGCGCGCGCACCGTGGCCACGATCACCACTGCGTCGGGGTCGAGCTCCGCCATGCGACACTTGATGTCGAGGAACTTCTCGGCACCCAGGTCGGCGCCGAAGCCTGCCTCGGTGACCACGTAGTCGCCCAGCTTAAGCGCAGTTTCGGTCGCCTGAACCGAGTTGCATCCATGCGCGATGTTCGCGAAGGGGCCTCCGTGCACGAACGCCGGCGTATGCTCGAGCGTTTGCACGAGGTTGGGTTTGATGGCGTCCTTGAGCAGCGCAGCCATGGCACCCTCGGCATGCAGGTCGGAAGCGGTAACGGGCTCGCCACCATAGGTGTATGCAACCACCATGCGCCCCAAGCGCGCCTTAAGGTCCATAAGGCCGCTCGCGAGGCAGAACGCGGCCATGACCTCAGAGGCCACGGTGATGTCAAAGCCGTCCTCGCGGGGGACGCCCTGTGCCTTTCCACCAAGACCGTCCACGATGTGGCGCAGCTGGCGATCGTTCATATCGACCGCGCGCTTCCACACGATCTGCTTTGGATCGATGCCAAGGGCGTTACCCTGCTGGATGTGGTTATCGAGCATGGCGGCAAGAAGGTTGTTGGCAGCACCGATGGCATGGAAGTCACCCGTGAAATGCAGGTTGATATCTTCCATGGGAACCACCTGGGCATAGCCGCCGCCAGCCGCACCGCCCTTGATACCGAAGACCGGCCCGAGCGAGGGCTCGCGCAACGCCAGCACCGCCTTCTTACCCAATCGCGTGAGGGCATCCGCCAAACCAACGGAGGTCGTGGTCTTGCCCTCGCCCGCCGGCGTGGGGTTGATCGCCGTCACAAGCACGAGCTTGGCCTTACGGGGCAGATCGCGCAGAGCGTGGATATCGACCTTCGCCTTGTACGTACCATAATGCTCGAGCTGCTCGTCGGTGAGGCCAACCGCCTCGGCGACCCGCGTGATAGGCCACATCTCGGCTTCCTGGGCAATCTCGATATCGGTCTTGTACTCTGCCATGCTGTCCCCTCTCAACAAGCCTGTCGTGCTCCGGGCGAAGCACCCATCTAGTGTATGGGATTCAGCGCCAACGAGAGAGCAGAACTACGCAAACGGTCAAGAAGAGCCCTGCACGAGCTTGAGCGCAAGGTCGCTCGAATCGGCGCGGCCCTCCTCCATAGCCGCGACCACTCGATCGGTAAGCGGCCAGTACCGCTTGCCATAAGGCGCATAGCCCTCGAGCCACACGAGCTCGCTCTCTACCACGTTCCGCGCGTGAACGATCTCTTCGGGCAAGCACGCGGCATATTCCACCATCCACTGCCCGAGCAGAGCCCATTCACGCTCATGGGCCTGGGAGAGCCCTTCTGCGAACGACCCTTCAAGAAGCATCCCGGGCTCGTAGCCCGCATCGCGCACGCGGAGGTCGTCGTCGAGCATGGCAAGCAGGGAGCGCTCGGTTGATTCCATCGCATCGAGCAGCTCCTCGAGCCTGGGCGCGAAGGGTTCCCCGAGCGCAGCGGTGCGCGACTCGACCGCGACCTTGAGCTCATCGATCTTGCGCTCCCGTACATCGAGCTTAGCCCTTATGTCGGCAGCTTTCTTATCGAGTTTATCCAGCTCGTCCCTCATGCGAAAACGCTTGAACAGCCAGAGCCTCAAACGCCTCCAAGGGTGCGCGATCCAGGGGGTGCGTCGAGCGTCGTCTTGCTCGTAGGGCTCTACGATCGCCGAGCGCTGCGCATGCAAGGAGTCAAGCTCTGAGCGCTCCTCTGCGTCCGCCGTGGTGTACCCCCGCAGGGTGGAGCGCGCCATAACAAGCTCATCATCGGTATCGAGCGCGCGCTGGACATCTGCTGCGACCGCGGCGAGCTCCGCGCTGTAGGCGGCGAGCTCCTCGAGCATCGCGCGCTCGCGCGCGATGATGCCCCAGGGCTCATAGCCGAGCCACCAGTTCCACTGGATGCCCTCGTCAACGCGGTAACCAAGATGGGCCCCGTCGGACCCAAGGGCGCGAGCAAGTGCATGATAATCATAGGAAACAGATGCCGGATGGGCGGACAGCGGCAGGCTTCGCTCTCTGTCGCTCAAACCCGAGATATCTACCGGTAGCTGCGTGCAGAGCCGAGCAAGGCGCCGCTCCTCGGCGCAATAGCTCATCCAATGCTGTCGGAACGTGCGCATCGCTTCGAGATTCGCCATGGAAGCCTCCATCGCTTGCGGCGTCGGTGATTCGTGTTCGGTATTCGGCCGCTCCTCCATACTAGCACGCGCCGGCACGGCGCCCTGCGAGATAAAAAGGGGACTGAGCAACCTCCGCCCCCGTTGCCGCGCCTCACAAAAAGCGTCGCATAACTCACAAGCGAGGCTCCATATCGGGCCTCGCCGTCGTGTTATGCGACGTTTTCTATCGAGCAACTTAGGTCAGTTTACAAGGAACTACACGCAGACCGTGAAACGGGCTGCTGACAACAAACGGCGGTATGCTCCCGGAGAGGGCAGCATACCGCCTGTTTTGTTGTCCGGGGTTTCCAAAGGGGTGCCCCCTTTGGCACACGACTTTGCTTGCAAAGTGTAGTGTGTTATACCTGCTGGCGTGGCTGACGGGGGAAACGGGGTGCGGTGCTTCTTGCGCCCCGTTTGCTCCGGCAGGAAAACAGGCTGAATTTTTGCGAATGGGAATGAGCAAAAAATCGGCCTGTTTTCAGAGAACGGCGGCAGGTATATGAAAGCCCCCGTCCCTCGTCCTACGCTCCGACTTGTGGACAAAGTGTCCCGAAGTTGTGGCCACACTCCCGGAAAAGTAGCAGGACAGCGGGCAACCGTCAAGGCTGAAATGAACGGGGTTACACCCGGCCTTGACCGCCGCCCGCCGCCCCGCTGGATGGGTGGACAAGGCGGCCAATCCCTCAAAGTGCTTGTCCGCGCTCTTTCTGATTTTGAGGTATTCAGTTTATCAATGACAATAACATTCCCTTGTGTTTCTTCAAGAATTGCTGATCGCAAACTCGTTTTCCCTGACCCTGGTTGCCCACCAAGTAAAAAAGCGGTTGGCGATTCAACCGCTTTTTTTCCTTGAACCAATTCTTCTAAATTATCATTTAAGCGATTTTCAAATTGTTTGTCAGTAAAATTGACTATATTTGCCATATTAAGCCACTTTCTCTTTATTCAAAACTTGTTTTGAATAGCGATTCATTGACCGCCAATACTCATGAACGGCTTGTAATTCTTCTAAAGAATAATCAAAAAGATTTACACGTTTTGCAAGCTTTAATTGGTTTAATAAATTGACTTCCAATAATTGAGAGTCATTTTTATTTAATTCATGATTCAAAACATAGTTTAATACTCGATTATAAACGCTTGCCGATAATTCGTTAATGATCTCTATTTCAAATGTTTTTTCATAAGTAACTGCCATTTCATCTTCACTCCTTTTAAAGTTTGTCAGGTAAATATTTCCGAATATATTCTTCTAAGGCTTTATCCATAACTTCTTTTACGTTTCCGCCATTCTTTGCTGTTTCGATTTTTATAATATGGTGCAAGTCAGCACGAACACGAACCGTCTTATCCCCCATAATATCTTTTTTTGCACTGATTGGTGTATCATTTCGTTTTGCTTTTTGTGCGCCTAAATTTCCCACAACCACTCACTTCTTTCTATTTCTTCTTACTCTTATTTTATCATCAACAATCACAAATCACAAGTGATTTGTGATTAATCACTTGTGATTTGTGATAAGTGATTTGTGATTAATATATAAAAGCCCTCTTTAAAGGGCTTTTATGCTTATTTTGAAAAAGAGATAAAATCAATATATCCCTTTTCTCCGATTTTTACAACGGCATTGTAGGACTTTCTATCTTTCGTTTTGATTCCTTTTACCAGGGTTTCTTTTCCCTCTAGTAATTCTTTTACATTTGTTTTGGTGAGTTTTTTCTTTCTAAAATGTTCAGCTAAAGTGAAGGTACATTCAGGATAATTTGAACAACCATAAAACGATTTTTTTAATACAATATTGTTGCCACACTTAGGACATTTTCCTACAAGGGGTCCCGAGCGCTTAGTGGGAATTTGTACCCCTTATCGATACAAATTCCCCGTAGGCGCTAGGGACCTCTTTAGCTCCTTGGAAGCTGTCAGTAGTATACCTAATAATTTATCTACATTCCCTTTAGTAACGTGTAACTTTCCAAATTTACAAAAGCGACTCATAGAATTATTTCCTCCCGTTAAATAATAGATAACTATTAAAAATAGACAATACTTGCTCATAAGTAACGGTACTTAAATTGTTTACTTTGGCGTGTTTCATTGCTTGATGAAACTGATTTTTAGTAAACAGTTGACGATATTCTCGATTGACCCATTTTGAAACAAAGTACGTATATAGCTTCCAATATTTATCTGGAACATCTGTGGTATGGCGGGTAAGTTTTATTAAGACACTGTTTACTTTTGGTTTAGGATGAAAGCATTCCGCTGGCAGCTTAAGCAATTGCTGAATCGAGACTTGAGTGTGCAAGAGCAACCCTAGTGTTCGGTGAATATCCAAGGTACGCTTGTAGAATCCTTCTTCAACAATCAGATAGATGTCAGACGCATGGCTTTCAAAAACCACTTTTTTAATAATTTGTGTGCTTAAATGGTAAGGAATACTCCCAACAATTTTATACCTCTGTTTGTTAGGGAATTGAAACTGTAGAATATCTTGGTGAATTAAAGTGACACGAGTATTCAGTTTTAATTTTTCTGACGATAAGTTGAATAGATGACTGTCTAATTCAATAGACGTTACCTGTTTACTTATTTTAGCCAGTTTCGTCGTTAAATGGGGGCTCGGACAAAAAGTTGGACACCCATAGGTGTCCGGATTGGAGTCCGAGTGTACCCAGATGAAGTGAGGGCGGAGGCCGTGGAGGCCGTCCGCCTGGGGTTCAGCCTGGCAGAGGCGGCGGAG